>JBKPBB010000136.1:0-6305 GCA_046744245.1 Thermodesulfobacteriota bacterium | reverse complement strand
ACCTGGTGGTGGCGAACCTGCTCGCCGACGCCATCGTCGCCGAGGCGGGCGCGCTCGCGGGCGCGGTCGGGCCGGGCGGGCGGCTCGTCGTGTCGGGACTCCTCGCGGAGCAGCTGCCGGCCGTGCGCGCGGCGTATCCCGGGTGGCGCGTCGCGGAGACGCGCCCCGCGGCCGCCTGGCGCACCCTCACACTGGTGCGGGAGCCCTGAGGTGCTCCGCCTCTTCGTGCCGCACGCGGGGGCCGAGGGACCTCGGCTCCGCCTGAGCGGCGCCGACCTGCGCCACCTGCGCGCGTACCGCGTGGGGCCCGGCGAGCGCTTCCTCGTCTTCGACGCCACGGGGGCGGAGCACGAGGCGCGCCTCGTGCGCCTGGGCGGGCGCCTGGCCGAGGCGACCATCCTCGCCACCCACCGTCCCGCGCGCGAGTCGCCGCTCGACCTCGTGCTCGCACCGGCGCTGCTCAAGGGCGCGAAGATGGACCTGGTGATCGAGAAGGCGACCGAGCTGGGCGTCCGCCGCGTTGCGCCGGTCGTCTCGCGCTACGCCGTCGGCCGGGGGGTGCGGCTCGAGCGCTGGCGACGCCTCGCCGTCGCGGCCGCCGAGCAGTGCGGGCGCACCAGCGTGCCGGCGATCGACGCCCCGCTGCCGCTGCCCGAGCTGCTGCGCGCCCCGTGGCCCGGGCTCCGGCTGATCGCGTGGGAGGGCGAGCGCGACGTTCCGCTCACCGCCCTCCCGGCCCCGGCCGAGGCGGTCGTGATCCTGGTCGGCCCCGAGGGCGGCTTCGCCGAGGACGAGATCGCGGCGGCGCGCGCGCGCGGCTTTCGGAGCGTGCGCCTCGCCCCCCGCGTGCTGCGGGCCGAGACCGCCGCCATCGCCGCCGCGGCGCTCTGCCAGCATCGCTGGGGCGACCTGTCCACAGCGGACGCGGTGCGCTAGCATTCGGAGCCGATGCCGCTCCGCCTGCTCTACGTGATGGACCCGCTTGCCCGGGTCCTGGTCGACAAGGACACCACCTTCGCCTTCCTCCTCGAGGGCGAGCGGCGCGGACACGAGCAGCGCCAGTGCGGCGTCGAGGATCTGTTCGTCGAGCAGAGCGTGCCGCACGCGCGCACGCGGCGCGTGCACGTCCGCCGCGCGGCGATCCACTACACGCTCAGCGACGAGCGCAGCCTCCCGCTCGGCGCCTTCGACGTGGTCTTCATGCGCAAGGACCCGCCCTTCGACCTGTCCTACTACTTCGCGACCCAGGTGCTCGGGCTCGCCGACCCCGCGGTGACGCTGGTGGTGAACGACCCGCGCGGGCTGCGCGAGGCGAACGAGAAGCTCTACGCGCTCCACTTCCCGGAGCTCATCCCCGAGAGCCTGGTGAGCGCCGACCCGGCCCGCCTGAAGGCCTTCATGGACCGGCTCGGCGGCGAGATGATCGTGAAGCCGCTCGACGGCTGCGGCGGGGCGGGCGTGTTCCACCTCCACCGCGGCGACCGCAACCTGAACGCGATCCTCGAGCTCTCGACCCTGAACGGCACGCGCATGGTGATGGCGCAGCGCTACCTGCCCGCCGTCCGCAGCGACGGCGACAAGCGGCTCATCGTGCTCGCGGGCGAGCCGCTCGGCGCCATCCGGCGCGTGCCGCAGGAGGACGAGACGCGCGGCAACATCCACGTCGGCGGCCGGGTCGAGCGCGCGGCGGTGGACGCGCGCGACCGGGAGATCTGCCGGCGCATGGCGCCGCGCCTGGAAGCCGACGGGCTCTACTTCGTCGGCCTCGACATCATCGGCGGGCTGGTGACCGAGGTGAACGTCACGAGCCCGACCGGCGTGCAGGAGATCGACCGCCTGGACGGCGCCTGCCTGGAGGCGCAGGTGCTCGACTGGGTCGAGGCGCGCGCCGCGCGACTCGGGCGCGCTACTGCTGCGACAGCGCGGTCGTAGCGAGGTAGCGCCAGAGGCTCGTCCGCACCTGCCAGCGGCCGTCCACGCGCTTGCCGACCGCGATCACGCGCCGGCGCGGCGGCGTACTCTTCTCGCTGCGGGTCGTGTTCGTCCGTGTCATCGGATGCCCTCCCCGGGAGCGCCAGGGAGCGAGATCCGTGCCGCGGCCAGGACGGACGAGGAAGTCCCGTGGTTGCGAGCTTTCTGGCCGGCCGGCGCGACGCGGGCTGCACACGCGCGAACGGATCCGCTCGCGCGCCGTACAACGCTGCGCAGCCGCCCGCGAGGCGCTACTCGCCGGGCTTGCCCGGCGTGCGGGGCAGGACGCCGGCGCGATCGGTGTCGGCGCTCTCGCGCGCGGCCGGGCGCGGCTCGGGAGCGAGCACCGTCGTCCGGATGAGGCGGCGGATCGTGCCCTCGCCCGAGCGGATCAAGCGGCCCGCCTCGGCGACGGTCAGGGTGGCGGGGAGCGGCGTGCGGGCCGCGCTCTCCTCGTCGATGCCGGGCGGGAGATCATCGGCGTGCAGCTCGACGCCGGGCGCGAGCCCGGCGAGCAGGTCGACCGGCGCGAGGGCGAGCGGCACCGGCTTTGGCGCGCGGCGTGCCCGAGGCCGTGGCTTCCGTCGTCCTCCCGCCATCTCCACCTCCGACGCGCCGGCTATCACGCGGCGCGCGCGCGGTCCAGCGCCGACTCTCAGAGCGCGAGCCGCCGCAGGCGGAGCGCGTTCCCGATCACCGACACCGAGCTCAGGCTCATGGCGGCGCTCGCGATCATCGGCGAGAGGAGGAGCCCGCAGACCGGGTAGAGAATACCGGCCCCGATCGGCACGCCGAGCGCGTTGTAGACGAAGGCGAAGAAGAGGTTCTGGCGGATGTTCTGCATGGTGGCGCGGGAGAGGCGCCGCGCGCGCACGATCGCCTGCAGGTCACCGCGCACGAGGGTCACGCCTGCCGCCTCGAGCGCGACGTCCGCGCCGGTGCCCATCGCGATGCCGACGTGTGCCGCGGCCAGCGCGGGGGCGTCATTCACCCCGTCGCCCGCCATCGCAACCACGCGCCCGGCGGCCTGGAGACGGCGCACCACCTCGCCCTTCTCCTGCGGCAGCACCTCGGCGTGCACCTCGTCGATCCCGAGCCGGCGCGCGACCGCCGCGGCGGTGGTGCGGCTGTCGCCGGTCAGCATGACGACGCGGACGCCGTCGTCGCGGAGCGCCCGCAGCGCGTCCGGGGTGGACGGCTTCACCGGATCCGCCACGCCGACGAGACCCGCCGCCCGCCCGTCGACGGCGAGCAGCATCACCGTCTGCCCCTCGGCGCCGAGCGCCTCGGCGCGTGCGCCGAGCGCGCCCGCGTCGATCCCGAGCTCGGCCAGGAGGGCCCGGTTGCCGAGCGCCACCGCACGCCCGCCGACGGTGCCCGTCACCCCCTTCCCCGGCAGGGCGCGGAACTCCGTCGCGCCGGGCGGCACGAGGCCGCGCGCCCGCGCTCCCGCGACGATCGCCGCGGCGAGCGGGTGCTCGCTCGCCTGCTCGAGGCCGGCGGCGAGGGCGAGCACCTCGCGCTCGTCGAGCCCGGGGACGACCTCCACGGACACCAGCCGCGGCCTGCCCTCGGTCAGCGTGCCCGTCTTGTCGACCACCAGCGTGTCGACCCGCTCGAGCACCTCGAGCGCCTCGGCCTTCTTGACGAGCACGCCCGCGGTCGCGCCTCGTCCGACGCCGACCATGATCGACATCGGGGTCGCGAGCCCGAGCGCGCACGGGCAGGCGACGATGAGCACGGCGACCGCGTTGGCGAGCGCGTAGGCCACGCGCGGCGGGGGACCGAACCCGAGCCACACGACGAAGGTGACCGCCGCCACCACCAGCACGGCGGGGACGAAGTACGCGGAGACGACGTCCGCCAGGCGCTGGATGGGCGCGCGGCTCCGCTGCGCCTCGCCCACCATGCGGACGATCTGCGCGAGCAGGGTCTCGCTCCCCACCCGTTCGGCGCGCATGACGAAGCTGCCGGTCGTGTTGAGCGTGCCGCCCGTCGCCCGCTCCCCCACCGTCTTCTCGAGCGGGATGGGCTCGCCGGTCAGCATCGACTCGTCGACGGCGCTCCGGCCCTCCACCACGATGCCGTCCGCCGGCACCTTCTCGCCGGGCCGCACGCGCAGGCGGTCGCCCACGCGCACGTGCGCGAGCGGCACGTCCGCCTCGCGCCCGTCGGGCGCGAGGCGGCGCGCCGTCTTCGGGGCGAGCCCGAGGAGGGCGCGGATCGCGCTGCCCGTGCGGTGGCGGGCGCGGAGCTCGAGGACCTGCCCCAGGAGGACGAGCGTCGTGATGACCGCCGCCGCCTCGAAGTAGAGCGCCACCTCGCCGCCGTGGCCGCGGAAGGAGGGCGGGAAGACCTGCGGGGCCAGGGCGGCCACCACGCTGTAGGCGTACGCGGTGCCGATCCCGATCGCGATCAGCGTGAACATGTTGAGGCGCGCCGCTGCGATCGAGACCGCGCCGCGCTGGAGGAGCGGCCATCCGCCCCACAGGACGACCGGCGTGGCGAGCGCGAGCTCGATCCAGGCGAGGGCGCGCCCCGCGAGCGCGTGGCGCAGCGGCTCGCCGGGCACCATGTCCGCCATGGCGGCCAGGAAGAGTGGCAGCGTGAGGGCCAGGCTCAGCCAGAAGCGCCGGCTCATGTCGGCGAGCTCGGGGCTCGCCTCCTCCTCGGCGGTCGGGGCGCGCGGCTCGAGCGCCATCCCGCAGAGGGGGCAGGCACCCGGCCCGGAGCGGACGACCTCCGGGTGCATCGGGCAGGTGTACTCGCCGCCCGGCGCGGGCGGCGCCGTGTCGCTCATCGACGGCGCGCAGATTCCTGCGGGCGCCCGGCGCTCTCCAGCCGCGCGCTCCGCCCGAGGTAGCCTGCGTGGACCCAGGCGAGGAAGCGCTCCACGGCGGGGATGACGAGCAGGCTCCGCACGGAGGGGAAGAGATCGAAGGCGTGCTGCGCGCCCGGGAGTTCCGCGTAGACGAGCGGCGCACGAGCGACGCGGCGGAAGGCGGCCGCGAAGCGGCGCGCCTCCTCGACCGGGACGAGCGTGTCGTGCGTGCCGTGCAGGACGAAGAAGGGTGGCGCATCGGGCCGCAGGCGGGAGAGCGGTGACGCCTTCTCGTACGCCTCGGGCGCGCTCGCGAAGGGCACCTTCAGCACCCGGCGCTCGAGGAGACGGCGGAGCCCGTCGTCGGGCCAGAGGCCGCCCTGGTCGGTGAAGTCGTAGACGCCGTAGAAGGCCACGCAGCCCTCGACCGCCGTATCGACGCCCTCGAAGCCGGGCTGGTATTCCGGGTCGTTCGGCGTGAGGGCGACGAGCGCGGCCAGGTGCCCGCCCGCGGAGCCGCCGGTCACGACCACGAAGTCGGGGTCGGCGCCGTAGGCCGCGCCCTGCGCGCGGATCCACGCGATGGCGCGCTTCAGATCGACCACGTGATCCGGGAACGTGGCGTGCGGGCTCAAGCGGTAGTCGGCGGCGACGCACACCCAGCCGCGCGCCGCGAGATGGTGCATGAGGGGCAGGCCCTGCTCGTTCTTGCTGCCGAGGATCCAGGCGCCGCCGTGGATCTGGAGGAGCGTCGGGCAGCCGGCGGGATGGTTGCGGTGGCGGTAGACGTCGAGCTTCAAGTCCCGGCCGCCGGCGCGCGCGTAGACAATGTCGCGCACGCGCTCGACCTCGGGATGCCGGATCGGGAACGGTACGAGCACGTGGCGCCAGTCGATCGCGGGTGGGTGCGGCCCGACGGCCCGGGTCGGGATGCCCTCCGCGTAGCGCGGGCCGAGCCCTTCGCGGAGCGCCTGCTCGACGACCGCCCCGGCGCGGCGCGCAACCACCGCGCAGCGCGCGAGGCCGAGCCACGAGAGGAGCGTGATCACGAGCCCGACGAGCCCCGGCCAGGCACGCAGCGCGCCCGCCCAGGCGAACACGAGCGTCATACCGAGCTGCCAGGCCAGGTGATGGAGCGCGAGCTCGCCCGTAGGCCACCCGGCGAAGAAGCTGACCACCCCGCGCCGCGACGGTCCGGCCATCGGCCGGAGCGCGTTCCAGGTGAACCACGCGCCCCACAGGCTCGCGGCGAGGAAGAGCCACGCAAGCGAGCGGTCGCTCACGCCTTTTCTCCCACGGGAGCGCACTGTACGATCGCCGCGGTGCGCTGTCCATTGCTCACCCGCTGCCGCGTGCCGGCCTCGCTCGAGGAGGTGACCGCGGTCGGGGCCGAGGCGCCGGCGCGCGACCTCGGCGTGTCGCCCGAGGCCGTGGCGCGCGTCTGGAACGCGGCCCGGCGCCTCTACGAGAGCGGCCTCCATCCCGCCATCCAGCTCTGCGTCCGGCGCCACGG
>JBKPBB010000220.1:0-3874 GCA_046744245.1 Thermodesulfobacteriota bacterium | reverse complement strand
GACGTGTGGGCCGAGTACCAACAGCGCCGGGCCGCCACCGGGTACGAGCCGGCAGCGGTCACGGCCGCCGCGCACACCGACCGTCTCGGGGCCAAGGTCGTTCTCGACGACGCGAGCGGGCTCCGCGGCGCGGTGGGCACGGCCGCCCAGATCCGCGACTACTTGCGGCGCTACGAGGGCTACGGCGTCGACCAGGTGATCTTCGCGAGCCAGGCGGGGCGCAACCGCCACGAGCAAGTCATGGAGAGCCTCGGGCTGTTCGGCCGCGAGGTGCTGCCCGAGTTCCAAGACCGCGAGGAGCGTCGGTCGCGCGAGAAGGCCGAGCGCCTGGCGCCGGTGCTCGACGCCGTGCTGGCACGCAAACCGGCCGCCGACCATCCACCGCTGCTCGAGCCCGACTACGAGATCCCTGCCATTCCCCGCTCGACCGCGGATCGCGAGGGGTCGGACAAGTTCCACCGTTACCTCGACGACCTCGCCGGCAAGATGGCCGCCGGCGAGGACGTCCGCCGACGACTCGCCTGATCCCGTTAGGTAGGCGATGGAGCGCGACGCCGCCATCATCGAGGTGAGCCTCAACGAGGCCGCGATGCGGGTCCAGAACCCGCACGTGCCCTATTCGCCGAACGAGTGCGCCGACGACGCGCTGCGATGCGCCGACGCGGGTGCGGCTGTCGTGCACTGGCATGCGCGCGATCCGGTCACGGGAGTGCAACGGCTCGACGACGCGGCACTGTACGGCAGGGCCCTCGAGCTGATGCGGCCTTCGGGCGTCCTCGCGTATCCGAGCTACCCGCCGTGGCCCGTCGGGCGCGAGGATCGGCTGGCACACGTCTGGACTCTCCGCGAGCGCCACGGCCTCGAGCTCGCGCCGCTCGACCTCGGATCGGTCGGCATCGTCGTCTGGGACGAACGGACGTGCGGCTTCGGCCCGGGCCTCGATCTCCTGCGCGAGCACGGCGTCGTGGCCAACCCGCTCCCGTTCCTGCTCGACGCGCTCGAGCACAGTTACAGGCTCGGCCTGGTGCCGAGCGTCGCGGCGTTCGACGTCGGGTTCACGCGCACGATGGTGCTCCTTGCCAGGGCCGGCAAGCTCCGCCCGCCGCTGTTCCTGAAGATATTCCTCTCGGGCGCCTGGGCCGTCGGGCCGTTCCCGACGGAGGAGGCGCTCGACTTCCACCTGCAGCAGATCCCCCCCGACCTCGACGTCGAGTGGGTGCTGGTGCCGTACGCGCTCGACGATCCCGCGCTCGTCGAGCGACTCTGCCGTCACGCGCTCGCGCGTGGTGGTGGCATCCGGCTCGGCATCGGCGACGACCCGGAGGCCTTCCCCGAGAGCACCAACGCCGCGCTGGTGGAGCGCGCTGCGAGATGGGTCGCCGAGGCGGGTCGACCGCTCGCGTCCCCGGCCGACGTACGGCGCCGCTTCGGGCTGGAAGCCACACCCGGGCGGCGGGGAGACCGATGAGCGTCCGGCTCTCCTCCGACGAGGCGTGGGCGATGGTGGAGGCGAGCCACACGGGCATCTTCACGTCGCTCCGGCGGGACGGCATGCCCATCGCCTCGCCGATATGGTTCGTCGTACTGGACCGGCGCATCTACGTGAGCGGCCCGGTGACCGCGAAGCGTGTCGCCCGGGTGCGGCGCGACCCGCGGGTGTCGTTCCTCGTCGAGTCGGGAAAGAGCTGGGCCGAGCTGCGCGCGGTCCACCTGACGGGCCGGGCTCGTGTCGTGACCGAGCCGGATCTTCTGGTGCGCGTCGCCGCTGCCCTCGACGTCAAGTACGCCCGCTTCCGCACGCAGCGGTCGGCCATGCCGGCCGCCACGCGCGCGCACTACGACGTGAAGCTCGCGACCATCGAGGTCACCCCGGACGAGCACATCCTCAGCTGGGACAACGCGCGGCTGAGGCTGCGGCCGTGACGATGGCATGCAGAGGGCGAGCGTGGGGACACGCGAGCGAGATCACTCGCCGAGGTCGATCGCCGCTACCACGCTCCAATGACGTGAAAGGCAAGCGTCCCCGTCAACCGCGTCTCCAGATCTGGACGAAATCCTGATCGCACGAAAATCGAAACGACCCTTGAGGACGCGCGAAGTGTGCTCCTACGTACTCCTCCAGCGCGCCGCGCGCCGGCGGGTCCGAAATAGGGAGGAGGTTGAGCATGAACTCGGCAATGGTATACGCCGATGCGAAATCCGCCGTCTCGACCTGCGCGGGAACGGTTTCGACCCGCACCTGATAAGACTCGCCGCACCCCTTCTGAAACTGGCGGGCAAATGAAGCGAGCAAGAAGCGCCTGCCGAAGAAATGCTCCAGCATACGCATGCAATCGGTGTCATGGTTCTGGACCACCAGAACCAGAACGCCGCTGGAAGACAGCCACGAGACCAGGCGTTGCAGATTCGGCAGCCATTCCGAGGCATCGATGTAGTAGAACACGTGAGAGCAAAGGATCAGATCACCGGCCGCCCCGACCTTGGCGTCCAGAATTCTTTCGGGAACCACTTCTGCCGCCGGGCAGTCCCGCTTTAGCTCGCTCCGCAACGAGGCGTTGGGCTCGATGGTGATGGTCCGGCCGAACCGTTCGGTGAACCACGCGGTCACCTTTCCGTTGCCGGCGCCGGCGTCAATGAATACACGCCGGGACGGCAAACGATCGATGAGGTCCGTCAACCATTTTTGCGCCTTGAGCTTCTGGTCGGTGTGATCGAGAAAAACCTGAAACGCCCGGTGGTATTCGTGGCTTTGCGAATCGTAAACGGCTATCGTCGGCTCCTCAACCATTAGGTTCCCCCTCCGATGGAGAGTATGAGAATTGCCCCCGAGACCAAGTGGTAGCCCACCTTCGAGGAGCCTGAGCAGCGACTGGAAGGGTGGGCCAGCCCCCCGATCGCCATTTCGGGCGGAGAGTATTCGGGAAGGTAGTGTCATGTCAACGCGCGCGGGTGTGGGGCACGGCATCCGACGACGTCACGTGGGAGCTCGCCGTCCGGCCCGGACGCGAGCCGCTGCGCCGGCTCCGCGGCGGCGCGTCCGTGGGAGCGGGCTGATGTGGGCCGGCTCCGCTCGTCTTGACATCGTTAGCCATCTAACGTTAGAAGGCTAACGAAGTGCCGGCCGACCCTCTCCCCCGCCACGAGCAGGAGCTGCGCGCCTTCCTCGCCCCCCTGGGCGTCGACCTGGACGCGCAGGCGGTGTGCTTCCAGCTCTACCGCACCTCGACCGACGTGATCGCGGCGTTCGAGGCGAGGGCGCTCGGGCCGCTCGGGCTCTCGCACACGGGGTTCGCGCTCATGATGACCATTCGGGTCGGCGGGCCGCAGGAGGTGCGGAGCCTCGCCCGGAAGCTTCGCCTCAGCAAGCCGTCGGTCACCAGCGCCATCGGCACGCTCGAGCGTGCCGGGCTGGTCGAGCGGGAGCGGTCGACGGAAGACAAGCGCCTGGTGAGCGTCGCGCTCACGGGCGAGGGGCGTCGGCTGGTCCGGAAGGCCCTGGACGCCCTTCACCGCTGCGAGCGGGAGTTCACGGCGGGGCTCACCAAGAGCGCGCAGCGCCAGATGGCGGCCTGGCTCCGGCGCGTCGGCGATGCCGCGAGGAATGGAAGATGAAGCTGGTGCGTGACGGTGCGCGACTGGCAGCTCCGCGTGCCCACGTGGACGATGGGCAAGTCGACGGGCACGCCGGGCGGGATCGGGATGGCGATGAACCCGCCCCGCTTCCTCGTGCCGGGCGACGTGGTACGGGTCGAGATCGAGCACATCGGACACATCGAGAACCGGGTCGTCGACGAGCCGGAGGAGTGACATCATGCCGCTACATCGACTCACGTCCATCACCATCGGCGTCCCCGACGTGGACGCCGCGCGCGTG
>JBKPBB010000451.1:0-4421 GCA_046744245.1 Thermodesulfobacteriota bacterium | reverse complement strand
GCGTGACCGGCTCTCTCGACGGCAGGCGGGTGGCGAGCGCCGCGAACGGCAGGCGGAGCTCGGCGAAGGTGTCCGGCAGGTGGCGGGCGCAGAATCAGACTACCCGCGCTCGTGCCGGTCACGACCGCCGGCCCGATCCCGGCCTCGGTCAACGCCTTGATGACGCCGATGTGCGCGAGCCCCCGCACCGAGCCCCCGCTCAGCGCGAGCCCGACGCGGCGGGAGCGCAGGATCTCGCCCTTCACGGTGGCCGATCATATCACTCGCCGGGCGCTTCGGGCCCTCCTACAAATCGTGCCCCGAATGTGATTACCCGGACAGCCTCCTGTCTCCGATGCGCCAGCATGAGTTCACCGTCGATCTCCCCCACTCGGCGCCCCGGCTGTGGGCGCTCTTCCAGCGCTACGAGCTGTGGAAGGAGTACGCGCCCGCGGTGCTGGACGTGGAGGTCGTCTACCCCGGCGACGCCGCGGGGAATGGCCTCCTCCGCCGGGTCGTCTACCCCCTGCCCTTCGGCCGCCGCGGCGAGTCGTTCGAGCTGGTGAAGAACGTGCGTGCGAACCAAGGCTACGACTACGTCATGCTGCGTACCGGGCTCTCGGGCTCGATGACCCTCGAGCCGCTGGGTCCGAATCGGACGCGGCTCCGCTTCCGCGAGCGGTTCCACATGAGGAAGGCATGGCTCGCCTGGCTCGAGGGCCCGATCTACCGTTTCATCAACAAGAAGAACGAGCAGTCCATGCGCGGCGCCGCGGCCTGGCTCTCGGCCCACCCCGAGTTCCGCCCCGACCTGATCGACCCGGAGGAGCCGCCCGTCCCCCCTTGACTCGGACCGAGGAGAAGGGCGTCACCTGCGGCTACGCCAAGGCGGACAAGTTCTGGGTGCGTGACGCCGACGGCGTCGACTGGGAGATGTACGCTGTCACCGCGGACGCGTAGCAGGAGCCCGTCACGCGATCTTGCGAGCAAGAGCACGGGGCTCGGGCTGGTGCAAGCGCGCACGCACCACCGCACACGGCGCCATCAATTGACTTGGCGGCCGCATCGGCCTACCTCGCATCCGTGCGCTGCACCGCCTGCGGCACCGAGCTGATCGCCGGCAAGAAGTTCTGCCACGCCTGTGGAGCGCGCGCGGCGCTCAGCTGCCGCGGCTGCGGCGCCACGGTGTCGCCCGACTTCCGTTTCTGCCCGGACTGCGGGCTCGAGATCGGCTCCGCCGGCGTGCACGACGCGCCGCCGCCGGCGACCGACGACCCCCTCGCGCGCCTCTCGCGCCACATCCCGGAGGGACTTGCGGACAAGATCCGCAGCGCCCAGACGATCGCGGGCGAGCGCAAGCAGGTGACCGTCCTCTTCTGCGACCTGGCGGGCTCGACCGCGATCGCCGAGCGGCTCGACCCCGAGGAGTACCACGACTTGCTCGACGAGTACCTGGAGCTCGCCTTCCGCGAGATCTACCGTGTCGAGGGGATCGTGAACCAGATCGCGGGCGACGGCCTGATGGCGCTCTTCGGCGCGCCGGTGGCGCACGAGGACGCGCCGCAGCGCGCGCTCCGCGCCGCGCTCGCCATCGACGAGGCGCTCGGCCGCCTGAACGAGCGCCTGCGCGGGCGCGGCCTGGAGCTGCGCGCGCGGATCGGGATCCACACCGGCCCGGTGGTCGTCGGCACGGTGGGCAACGACCTCAAAATGGACTACACCGCGATCGGCGACACGACCAACCTGGCCGCGCGGCTCGAGTCGCTCGCCGCGCCGGGCACGATCCTGGCGAGCGAGGCCACCTACCGGATGGTACGCGGGTTCTTTCAGGTGCGGCCCACCGGGCCGCTCGTGGTCAAGGGCAAGAGCGAGCCGGTGGCGGCCTACGAGATCCTGGGCGAGAGCGCGGCCGCGACGCCCATGGCGATCGCCGCCGAGCGCGGCCTGACGCCGCTCGTGGGGCGCGACGAGGAGCTGGCGCAGCTCCAGGCGTGCTTCCGGCGGCTCGAAGGGAGCCAGGCGCAGGTCGTCGCCGTGGTCGGCGATGCGGGGCTCGGCAAGTCGCGCCTCCTCTACGAGTTCCGGCGGCGGCTCGAGGGCGAGCCCGTGATCTTCTTCGAGGGGCGTTGCTCCGCGCTCGCGGCGCCGTACTTCCCCTTCATCAACATGTTGAAGCACTACTTCGGTCTCGTCCGCGGCGACACCGCCGACGCCGCGTGCGCGAAGATAGCCGCCAAGGTGGGCGATCACTCGGCCGAGCGGGTGGAGCGCGAGTACCCGGCGCTCGGGCGGCTGCTCGGCATGTGGGCCGGGACGGCCGGCGAGTCCGCGCCCGAGGAGCTCAAGCGCGAGACCTTCGACGCCGTGACCCGGCTCCTCCTCGGCAAGAGCCAGCACGCGCCGGTGGTGGTCATGCTCGAGGACCTGCACTGGATCGACGACGCCTCGCGCGAGCTGCTCGAGACGCTCGTCGCCCGGCTCGCCGGCGCGCGGGTCATGGTCCTCGTCACGCACCGCCCCGACGACCGCGCCGCGTGGCGGACGCGCGCGCCGCTCACCCAGCTCGTGCTGCGCCGCCTGCCCGACGCGGACGTGCGCGCCATGCTGCACGCGGTGGCGGGGGGGCCGCTGCCCGGCGAGCTCGAGCGCCTCCTCGTCGCCAAGGCCGAGGGCAGCCCCTTCTGCGTCGAGGAGATCACGCGCTCGCTCATCGAGGAGGGCTACCTGGTCGCGAACGGCGGCCCGCGGAAGCTCAGCCGCCCGCTCGAGGAGATCCGCATCCCGGGCACGGTGCAGGAGGTGATCGCGGCGCGGCTCGACCGGCTCGGGCCGCCGGCCAAGCGTGTGGCGCAGGTCGCCGCCGTGCTCGGCCGCCAGTTCCACCGCGGCCAGCTGGTGCGCGTCCTCGACGGCGAGGGCATCGACCTCGAGCGCGAGCTGGCCGAGCTCGAGAGCCGCGGCATTTTCCACCGCAAGAGCCTGCTGGCGAGCGACGAGTACCGCTTCGGCGAGAGCCTGACGCAGGAGGTCGCCTACGAGGGCCTGCTCTTGAAGCAGCGCCGCCAGCTCCACGAGCGCGTCGCGCTCCTCCTCGAGGCGGAGCCGGGCGAGGCGGGCCCCGAGCGCTCGGCGCTGCTCGCGCACCACTACGCGCGCAGCGACAACCGCGCGAAAGCGATGGCGGCGCTCCTCCGCGCTGCCCAGGACGCGGAGGACCTGCCCTCGTACCGCACGGCGGTCGACTTCTACCGCCGGCTCTGGGAACTGGCCGAGGTGGACCGGGACGACCCGGCCTCGCGGCGGGCGGCGCTCGCGGCGACCAGCGGGCTCGCGCGCCTGAGCGTCGTCTTCGGCTGGCCCCCGCTGGAGGAGGCGGAGCGCGCGGCGCACCGCGCCCGCGAGCTGGCCGAAGCCCTCGGCGACACGGAGATGCTGCCGGGCATCCTCTATTTCCTCGGCGTCATCACCATGCTCGGGGAGGACTTCGAGCGCGGGCTCGCGCTCGCCGAGCAGGGCGTGGCGGTCGCCCAGCGCGCGGGCAACAAGCTCGCCGTGATGCGCCTCTCGCGCGGCCTCGCCGTCAACTACGCGATCGACGGGCGCTTCGAGCTGGCGCGCCGCGCCATGAAATGGGTCATGGACGAGCTCGAGCCGACCGAGCACCGTGCGCAGCTCTCCGACCTCTACGTGAGTGTGCGCTGGGTCCGCGACAACGTCCTCTACCTGTGCGACGACCTCGACGAGGCGCTCGCGAGCGTGGTCGAGACCCACGCCATGGCGCTCAGCGCGCCGAACCGCACGGTGCTGGCCGGCTCCGCCGGCACGCTCTCGCAGATCCTCTTCCTGCGCGGCGAGTACGCCGAGGCGCTACGCTGGGCGGACGAGTGCCTGGAGGGGAACGAGGCGATCGGCAACGTCTCGGGCTTCACGGCTCCCGCGGCGGTCGCGCTCGCGGCGCGCGTCACGCTCGGTCTTGCGGCCGACACCGAGCGCTACCTCGAGCTGATCGAGCAGGGCCTGGCGAGCGGGCGCACAGTGCAGGCGAACTTCCGCTTCGTCGCCGACGCATATCTCGCGCTGGGCGACGCCGAGCGGGCGGAGCGCTTCGTGGAGGCGCTGCGCGTGCGTCCGAACTCCAGCGGCCGCCTGCGCGAGGCCTACCTCGAGACCGCGGTCGGTGAGGTGATGCTCGGCCTCGGGCGCCCCGAAGAGGCGGAACGGCCCTTCGCGCGCGCGCTCGCCCTCGCCGAGGCGATCGGCGCGCGCTCGACCCTGGCGGAGGCCGCGCTCGGGGCGTCGCAGGTGGCCGCCGCGCGCGGCGATGCGCAAACCAGCGCCCGGCTGCTCGAGCGCGCGCTCGCGATCGCTCGGGAGATGCGCCTCGGGCACTACCTCGCGCGCGCCGCGCGGCTCGGCGCGGGCGGCGAGGAAGCCGCGGGCCA
>JBKPBB010000017.1:0-3693 GCA_046744245.1 Thermodesulfobacteriota bacterium | reverse complement strand
GTCGGGACCAGCATGATCGAAACGAGGGCCAGCGCGACCGCCGCGCACACCAGGATGGGGGCTGCTTCGGGACTGAGATCCTCCGTCAGCAGCTCGAGCGCGAGCGCCCCCGGCACGAGGACGACGGCCGACGCGAGCAGGAAGCTGGCGCCCTTGCGGACGACGAAGTCCACGTCCATCAGCCGGTGGCGGACCATGGCGTACGCCACGAGGCCGGCGAAGGCGACGCTGCCGACGCTGCCCAGGGGATACGTGTTGAAGCCGTAGAGCGGGAGAAGGTTGGTCAGCGCGAACGGGATCTGGATCACCGCGCCCAGTAGCCAGAACTTGGCCTGGACACGCTGGCGTGCGGAGGAAGCGAAACGGTACGCGCTCCACACCCGCTCCGCCCAGAGAACGCAGAAGAGAACGAGCAACGCGGTGAGCGCGTTGTAGAGGGGGGTGGTTCGCAGGTACCAGCCCCACGTGTGCGGCGCCAGCCCCTCGACCAGCGCGCCCTGCAGGTTCAGGAGCGCGAGTGCGCTGCCCGCGGCGTAGCCGAAGACGAGGAGCGCCCGCGCCCGGCGACTCTCGGACTCACTCAGGATCAGACCAAAATGATAGACGACTGCCGGAGCCAGACAGATCCCGGTCCGGAACACGCGGCTCCACCACTCCGCGGCGACGGGGTCGCTGAAGAAGCAGAGGGAAAAGATGCCGAGATTCCAGGACGTGCTCGTCAGGGTCAGCGCGGCGAACCCGCGGTGGAGCCGCTCGCGCATGCCGAGGCGCAGCACGAGGATGCAGATGGCCACGTTCGCCCCGGCGGCGAGGAGAGGGATCAGCCAGTGATAGCCCACGATCGCACTCATTTTCCCGGCGCCCCCGCGGACTCACAAGCCGTGAACGCCAGGACATGCCGGTAGGAACCATAGGAACCGGAAGACCGGGCGCGGATGGAGAGGACCTCGTCCCGCCTCGCGCGTCACGCCATGCCAGGAGGCACGGCGCTTGCTTGCGGGAACGGCAGGAGGGATTCCAAATGCAGGCCACCGCAGAGCGGGCTTCTCGGTCGGAATCGGAGCACGAGGACAGGAGCCTCGCGCACCTTCTCAGGGGCTACCGCTTCTCGGTCTGCGAAGGGCCGGACGCGGCGGCCCGGGCCCTCGAGGTTCGGCGCCGGGTGTACGTCGAGGGCGTCGGCTACGACATCCCGGTGCCGGACGAGTACGACCGGCGGTCCTGGTTCCTGCTGGCCGAGGATGTCGCGGCCGGCACGGCGGTCGGCTCGATGCGGATCACGCCCCGCTTCGCCGGTGCGCTCGAGGCCGAGGAGTATTTCAGCCTCCCGCCCGCCCTGCGTTCGCCCCGGACCGTCGAGATCTCGCGCTTCGCGATCCTTCCCGAATACCGCAAGGGGAAGACATTCCTGCCCATCGTCTCGGTCGGTCTGTTCAAGCTCGGGATCGCCTTTTTGCGCCTGCGAATCGACGACCTCGTGATCTGCTCCAAGCCCGAGCGGGTGTGGACGTACGAGTGGCTGCGCTTCGCGCGGACGGGTTTGCTCGCCCGGTACGCCAAGCTCAACAACGCCGCGCACGAGATGCTCGTGCTCGACTTCCGACAGATCGTGAAGACGTACGCCGAGCACCCGTTCGAGGAGCTGCTCGTCGGCCCACCGTGTCCAGAGGTGATGGTGCCGCGGCGTGCTCCCACGCTGGGGATCGGTGTGCGGGCTGCGACGAGAGAGTCCCGGCTGGCGGTCACGCCGGCTGCAGCGGGCTACTGGCACTGAGCATGGATCGCGCCGGCACCCCAATGGCCCGGCGGGCGCCGCCACGCCGGACATGAGCCCACATGTCGCGCGTATCGGAGCGGCTGGCCCAGAGGATCAGCCTCAGTTGCTCGAGTTCCTCCGTGCGCTCCACGCTCGTCCCGGCGGCACGGGCGCGCTCCTCAATCTCATCTGGGCATCCAAGGTTCGCGCGGCCGCGGACTTGAGCGCGCTCAGCCTGCTCGTCTCGGATGCCCACGTGAGAGTGTTGCTGACACGCCACGGATGTGACGAGGCACGGCACGCCTATGGGCTCGCGCGCCGCATGAGCGAGCTCCAGTTCCTTCCCTTCCGGCTCCCCCCCCAGCTGGATCGGGCGGAAGGCCTTCTCGCCAGATGCCGTGCCCGGGACGTCAAGCAGGTCTATGCCGAGCGTGGCTGGGTGAGCCAGGCCGAGCTGATGGAGCTGACGCTGGCGATCCTGATCCTGGAGAGGGATGCAGCGGTGAAGCTTCGCGCAAACCATGACGTGCTGGACCACGATCCGGAGACCCGAGCCCTGATCGGGGCCATCCTGAGCGACGACCAGCGGCACGTCGGCTACCTGCGCGAGCGGCTCGAGTGGTTCGAGGGACGCTTCTCTCGGCGTGCGGTCGGCGCGACGCGAGAGCGCCTGGAGGAGGCGTTCAGGCAGCTGACGTCCGTCTACTACGGCGCGCTGCAAGACTACTTCGATCGGGCGGCGCTCGACTGAGATTCCGCGCGCCGGGATCGCGGCCGTAGCACCCTGGCCTCGCTGCCCGACTCCAGGCCCGCCCGTGAACCCGCGGGGCCCAGCGTTCACGCGCCATGAACCACGGTTCACACACGTCGCTGTGACATTTCCCTGCGTTTGCGGGCCGCGGGGGCGCCGCACGGTCGGGCATGGGGCTTGCTGTGGAGCCTGCCAGGACAGCTTCCATGGAGAACATCCGGCAGATCGTCCCGAGAGAAACGGACCGAAATCAGTCCTCGATCTTCCGGGAGCTCCTTCATGGTCACCGATTCAGCGTGTGTGAGGAGCCCGCGGACGTGGTCCGCGCAATCGACGTGCGCAGGCAGGTGTACCGTGGCGTGTGCGGCTACGACGTCCCTGTCCCCGACGAGTACGACAAGCGCTCCTGGGTTCTCCTCGCGGAGCACGTCCGCTCGGGTCGAGCCGTTGGGTCGATGCGCGTCACGCCACGCTCGGCTGGCCACCTGGAAGCAGAGGAATACTTCCGGCTCCCCGCCCTCTTGAGGGCTACGGGCGTCGTGGAGGTCACGCGCTTCGCGATCCCGCCCGAGCCCCGGCACAGCAGCCGATTTTTCCCGGCCGTCGCCCTTGGCCTGTACAAGCTGGTCTGTCAGTTCACGCGGCAGCTCCGCGCCAGCCACGTGGTGATCTGCTCCAAGCCCGAGCGCAGCTTCGCCTACCAGCGGCTCGGCTTCGCCCCTACCGGTCTGACGGCCTGCTACACGAAGCTCGCCAACGCAGAGCACGAGCTCCTCACGTGCGACGTACGCGGTGACATGCAGCAGCATCGCGCGCATCGCTTTTGGGAGTTTGTCTTCGAGACCGATCATCCCGAGGTTTCCGTTCCGGGCCGCGTCCCGCCCCTTGGTGTCGGTTTCGCCGAGATCCCTCGGGGTGAGCGTTTCCGGGGGACGGCATAGCCATGCCTGCCCTGCAGGCGTACTTCGACCGCGCCGCGGCATGAGAGCACGAGGGAGAACTACGAGATGACACCGCGCCTGCTCACGAACTACACCCGCTGGGTCGTGCGCCATCGACGGACGGTCGTGGCTGCGATCCTTCTCCTCACGCTTCTCCTCGCCCGCGCCACCACGCGCCTGCACGTCGAGATCGACCCCGACCGCCAGCTGCCGCAGGACCATCCCTTCATCCAGGCGCTCAACGA
>JBKPBB010000289.1:0-7115 GCA_046744245.1 Thermodesulfobacteriota bacterium | reverse complement strand
CGCGCGCTCTCGAGGAACCGGTGCGTCTCGGGGTCGAGCGGGCCCTCGCCCCGCGTCACCTCGCCACCGCCTCGGGCGCGTAGCACGTCGAGGACGGGATCCGAGGCGCGAGCCTCGGTGATCGCGAGCCGGATGCGCATGACGCCGGCTCCCGGCTCCTCGACCAGCGCGAAGCCGGCGCCGAGGCGGCGGCGGACGGCGGCCTCGAGGTCGGTGACCAGCCGGAGGAGATCGCCCTCGGGCACGGCATCGAGCGAGTGCCGACCGCTTCGCCAGAGCGTCACCGGCTCGAACAGGACCTTGTCGTACGCGGTCCAGGGCGCCTCGGGATCACGGTAGACGAGCGCCACGTCATTCGGTCCGCCCCGGCGAAGGAGAGAATAGTCGTCGAGGAATCCGGAGAAATCTCCGGACGGGCCCGGCCTGCGTGAAACGCACGCCGCGAGGAAGAGAAGCGTAACCGCGAGCATGCGCGACCGTCTCATGGTGCGGGGTCGAGGCTTATCGTCTGCGCCGCTTATGGTCAACGCTCACGCGTTGCTGATAGAAGGCCGCCCATGCAGGTGAGCGCGCGTATGGTGGCCGCCGGCGCGGCCGCATTTCTTCTTCTCGCGGGAGCGGGTGCCCGGGCGGCGCAGTATCCCGGTTGGGGCGATACCGGCTGGGTCTACGCGAGCAAGCGCGAGTGCTGCAATGCGGCGATCGACCTCGCCGCGCAGTACAGCGCTCAGTCGTGCGTCAGCGCCGGTGGCGTTCCGAGGCCATTCGCGGGCGCGTCCCAACGCGGCACGTGCAGCGCCGAATGGATGCAGTACGAGGGGAACCTCCTCTACCGCTGCTACGGCGAAGCCTCGGTCTGGTGCCGGTGAGTCGATCGCCCGGTCGCGCCCTCGACCGTTCGATCACCGCCCGCGGCTGAGGCGCGGTGGCCGATCTCGTGGCGTCTGATGGCAAGACGCCGGTCGGGTCCCAGCGTAGAGGGGAGGAGCCATGCGACTCGTGCGAGGCGCACGCCACCTGCAGGCGGGCATGATCCACTCGAACTTCGACTGAGAGGTCGCGCGCGGGGTGTCGGTCCATGGTTTCGGGACAGGGTATGGACGACGTGAGGCGTACCGGAACCCGGACCATCGCCCTCGTCGCGATCTTCTTCGCGTCGGGGTGCACGATGGTCGGACCCGACTACCAGCGTCCGCCGGCGCCGCTCGCATCCGACTGGATCCCCCGCAACGCGGAACGCATCGGGCCCTCCTCTGATCCGATCGGCCCGTGGTGGGAATCCTTCGGCGACCCGGTCCTGACCAACCTGATCGTGGAGGCGTACCGGCAGAACCCGTCGCTGCAGGCCGCTGGCGTCCGGGTGCTGGAGGCGCAGGCACGACGGGGGATCGCGATCGGCACTCTCTTCCCGCAGGTCCAGAACGCCGTGGCCGCCTACAGTCGGAATGTCGCGAGCGAGAACGTCGTCACCGTGCTCCCGGAGCGAAGCTTCAACGACTTCCTCGCGGGCTTCGACGTCGCCTGGGAGCTCGACTTCTGGGGCAAGTTCCGGCGCGGCATCGAGTCGGCCGATGCCCAGCTGCTCGCCGCGGTGGCGAACTACGACGACGTCCTCGTGTCCCTGCTGGCGGAGGTGGCGGCGAACTACATCGGGATCCGCACCGCCCAGGAGGAGCTCGACGTGGCGCGGCGCAACACCGACCTGCAGCGGTCGAGCTTCGACATCGCCGCGCGTCGCGCCAAGGCGGGGGCGGTGACCGACGTCGACCCGGCGCAGGCGGCAACGCTGCTCCACGCCACCGAGGCGCAGATCCCCGTCTTCGAGTCGCAGATCGACGAGCAGGCGAGCACGCTCTCCGCGCTGCTGGGCGTCCCGCCGCGTCAGGTGACGGAGCTCGTGGGGGACGCGCCGGCGCCGATCCCGACCCCCCCGGCCCGGGTCGCGATCGGTATTCCGGCCGATCTGCTGCGGCGTCGACCCGACGTGCGGCGCAGCGAGCGGCTCCTCGCCGCGCAGAGCGCGCAGATCGGGATCGCCAAGGCGGACTTGTTCCCCCACCTGTCGCTCGTCGGCTCGATCGGCCTCGAGGCAAAGGACGCGGAGAAGTTCTTCGAGGGGCGGAGCTTCGAGGCCTTCGGCGGGCCGACCTTCAGCTGGGCGATCCTGAACTACGGGCGAATCACCAACAACGTGCGCGTCCAGGACGCCGAGTATCAGGCGCTCGTCAACGACTACACGAACACCGTCCTCCGCGCCCAGGCGGACGTCGAGGGGGCGCTCGCGACCCACCGCGGGGCGCTCCTTCGCACGGTCTCCTTGCGTGACAGCGTCGCCGCCGCCGAGAAGGTAGTGGATCTCGTCGGGCGCCAGTACGCCGAGGGTGCCGTCGACTTCACGACGGTGCTGCTCGCGCAGCAGTTTCTCGTCCAGCAGCAGGATATGCTCGCGGTCAGTCAGGGCCAGGAAGCGCTCACGATGGTGACGCTCTACAAGAGCCTCGGCGGCGGCTGGGAGCCCTGGGAGGGTGGAAGCGCCGTCTCCAGCGAGACCGCGGAGCAGATGACATCCCGAACCCGATGGGGCGATCTGCTCGAGCAGCGCGAACAACGGAACATCGCCCAGGCGGCCAGCACCGGCACCGAGCACGATCGAGGCTGGTGGCGCTGGCGATGGTGGAGGCCACAGTGGTAGCCAACAAGATCGGTCCGGCCCCGATGCTCCTGGCGTGCCTGATCGCGGGCGCCGGATGCGGACGCGAGACGAAGGTATCCGCGCCCCCCCCGCCCGAGGTCTCGATCAGCCAGCCGGTCGAGGAGCCCGTTCAGGAGACCCTCGAGTTCACCGGCCGGACGAGCGCCATCGAGAGCGTCGAGGTCCGGGCGCGCGTGACCGGATACATCACGAAGGTCGCCTTCACCGCTGGCGCGCTCGTCAACGCGGGTGACCTGCTCTTCCAGATCGACCCGCGCGAGTACGAGGCGACCGTGCTGCGCAGCGAGGGTGAGGTCGCCACCCTGCGAGCGCAGCTGGCCAGGGCGGAGTCCGAGGTGGGCCGCAACCAGACGCTCCGTCCGTCGGGCGCGGCCAGCGCCCGCGAGCTCGAGCGCGCGATCGCCGAGCGGGGATCCGCCGAGGGCGAGCTCAAGGCGAAGCTCGCCCAGCTCGAGCTTGCGAAGCTCGACGTCGAGTTCTCGCGGGTGACGGCGCCGATCACGGGCCGCGTGAGCAAGGCGGAGATCACGGAGGGGAACCTCGTCGTCGTGGGGGCGTCCGGCGGGCCGCTCCTCACCACGGTCGTGAGCCTCGACCCGATCTACGTGAACTTCGACGCGGACGAGCGTGCGCTCGTCCGCGTGAAACGGGCGAACATCGCGCGGGACGGCGCGGCGACGCCCGAGAACGTCCGCGCGGCAAAGACGCCCGTCCTCGTCGCGCTCGCCGACGAGAACGAGTTCGGGCACGAGGGCAGGATCGAGTTCGTCGACAACCAGATCGACCCGTCGACGGGCACGATCCACGTGCGCGGGGTGCTGCCCAATGCGGACCGGCTCCTGACCCCGGGCCAATTCGTCCGCGTGCGCGTGCCGATCGGCGAGGCGAAGCCCGGCGTCCTGGTGACGGACCGCGCGATCGGCACCGACCAGGACCGGAAGTATGTGCTCGTCGTGAACGACAAGAACGTCGTCGAGTACCGCCCGGTGAAGCTCGGCCCACTGCACGGCGGGCTGCGCGCCCTCGCGGAGGGCGTCGCGCCCGGGGAGTGGGTGATCGTGAACGGCATCCAGCGCGTGCGGCCGGGGATGACGGTGACGCCGCAAAAGGTGAGCATGCGGCCGGGGCCACCCGCCGCGCCCGCGAAGGCCTCGTAGGGGCAGCCGATGTTCGCCCGCTTCTTCGTCGATCGGCCGATCTTCGCGACCGTCCTCTCGATCGTCATCGTGATCGTCGGCCTCGTGGCCCTCCAGGGGCTGCCGATCGCGCAGTACCCGGAGGTCGTGCCGCCGACGGTGAACGTCTCGGCGACGTATCCGGGCGCGAGCGCGAAGGTCGTCGCCGACACCGTCGCCGCCCCCATCGAGCAGGAGGTGAACGGCGTCGAGAACATGCTCTACATGCTCTCCAAGAGCACGAACGACGGGCAGATGAACCTCGACGTCACCTTCCGCGTCGGGACGAATCTCGACTTCGCGCAGGTGCTGACGCAGAACCGGGTGTCGATCGCCGAGGCGAAGCTGCCGGACGAGGTGAAGCGCCAGGGTGTCACGGTGAAGAAGAAGTCGCCGATGATCCTTCTCTGCGTGAACCTGCTCTCGCCGGACAAGCGGTACGACCAGCTCTATCTCAGCAACTACGCCACCATCCAGGTGAAGGACGCGCTCGCCCGGCTGCCGGGCGTGGGCGACGTCAGCTTCCTCGGCGCGCGCGACTACAGCATGCGCATCTGGCTCGACCCGACGGCGCTCGCCTCGCGCAACATGACGGCCGCCGACGTGCTGAAGGCCCTCCAGGAGCAGAACGTGCAGGTCGCGGCCGGGCGCATCGGCCAGCCGCCGGCGCCCGCCGGCATCGATTTCCAGTACACCGTGAACACGCTCGGCCGCCTGCTCGATCCCGATCAGTTCGCCGGCATCGTGGTGAAGACGGGCGAGCAAGGCGAGATCACGCTCCTCTCGGACGTCGGCCGCGTCGAGCTCGGCGCGAAGAACTACGACGTCGGCAGCTACCTCGACGGCCAGGAGTCCGTCACCATGGCGGTCTTCCAGCTGCCCGGGGCCAACGCGCTCGCGACCGCGGAGAGCGTCCGCGCCGAGATGGAACGCCTGAAGGCGCGCTTCCCCGAGGGCATGGAGTACAAGATCGTCTACGACACGACGGTCTTCGTCGACGAGTCGATCCACGAGGTCTACAAGACGCTGTTCGAGGCGTTCATCCTCGTCTTCATCGTCGTCCTGGTCTTCCTGCAGGACTGGCGCGCGACGCTGCTGCCGATGATCGACGTTCCGGTCTCGCTGATCGGGACGTTCTTCGTCATGGCCATGCTCGGCTTCTCGCTGAACAACCTCTCGCTCTTCGGCCTCGTCCTCGCCATCGGCATCGTGGTCGACGACGCGATCGTCGTGGTCGAGAACGTCGAGCGCTGGATGGCGATGGGTCTGCCGCCGCGCGAGGCGACCATCAAGGCCCTCGACGAGATCACTGGCCCGGTGATCGCGATCACGCTCGTGCTCAGCTCGGTCTTCATCCCGACGGCGTTCATCGCCGGTATCAGCGGCCAGTTCTACCGGCAGTTCGCGCTCACGATCGCGGCCTCGACCATCATCTCGGCGATCAACGCGATGACGATGGCGCCCGCGCGCGCCGTGACGCTGATCAAGCCGCACGCGCACGGCGAGGAGCGTCGCGAGGCGCTGCCGCGGACCGCGGTCGTGCTCCTCGGTGCCCTGCTCGCCGACGTCCTCTTCACCGGTCGCATCCAGGGTCTCTTCGGCCTGTCGGCCGGCGGGCACGGCCACGAGGCGCATGGGAGCGCCGCGGCGTTGTGGGCGGTTCGCCTCGCCGTGGTCGCCGCGGGCGGCGTCGTCGGCTATCGACTGAACGAGCGCGTGAACCGCGCGCTGCTCTCCTTCTTCAAGGGCTTCAATCGGGTATTCGACTGGCTCACGGCGGAATACGGCCGCATCGTCGCCCGGCTCGTGGGCGCGACCGGAATCATCCTCGTCGTGTACGGCGGACTCATGGTCCTCACCTGGCTCGGCTTCCGGACCGTGCCAGTCGGCTTCATCCCGGAACAGGACAAAGGCTACCTCGTCGTGAATGCCCAGCTGCCGGACGGAGCGAGCCTCGAGCGGACCGAGGAGCTGATGGCCCGCCTCGACGAGATGGTGCGCGCCACGCCCGGTGTCCAGCACACGATCCGCCTTCCCGGCTACTCGATTCTCACCAGCAACAACATCTCGAACGTCGGCGGCATGTTCGTGATCCTCCAGCCCTTCGAGGAGCGCGTCGCGGCGCATCTGCCGGCCGCAACGGTGGCCGCGAGCCTCCGGTCGCAGTTCCGGCAGGTGCAGGATGCGATCGTGGTCGCGTTCGGGGCCCCGCCGGTCGACGGGCTGGGCAACACCGGCGGCTTCAAGCTGCAGGTGCAGGACCGGGCCGACGCCGGTCCCGCGGCGCTCCAGGGCGCCGTCGAGACGATGATCCGTGCCGGCACCGCGCAGCCGGGGCTGGTCGGCCTGTTCAGCAGCTACCGGGCGGCGCAGCCCCAGCTCTACCTGGACGTCGACCGGGCGAAGGCGAAGGCGCTCGGGGTGTCGCTGAACGACGTCTTCCAGACCCTCCAGATCTATCTCGGGTCGGCGTACGCCAACGACTTCACCCGCTTCGGCCGCAACTGGCAGGTGAACATCCAGGCAGACGCGAAGTACCGCGTCGACCGGGGGGACATCGGTCAGCTGAAGGTCCGGAACCGCAACGGTGGGATGGTACCCCTGTCGACGCTGGTGACCGTCCGGGACACCACCGGCCCGGCGATCGTGAACCGCTACAACATGTTCGCGTCGGCTGAGATCGCGGGCGGCACCGCGCCGGGGGTGAGCTCCGGCCAGGCGATCGGGACGATGGAGGCGCTGGCGGGGAAGGAGCTGCCCTCGACGATGAGCTTCGAGTGGACGGAGCTCACGTTGCAGCAGATCCTCGCCGGCAACACCGCCGTGTTCGTGTTCATCCTCGGCGCCATCCTGGTCTTCCTGGTGCTCGCGTCCCAGTACGAGAGCTGGTCGCTCCCGGGCGCGATCATCCTCATCGTGCCCATGTGCCTGCTCGCCGCCATCAGCGGCGTCTGGCTCGTCGGCTCCGACAACAACATCTTCACGCAAGTCGGCCTCGTCGTCCTGATCGGCCTCGCCGCGAAGAACGCGATCCTGATCGTCGAATTCGCGAAGCAGCTCCAGGACCAGGGCAAGGCCCGCTTCGAGGCGATCGTCGAGGCCGCGAAGACCCGCCTGCGGCCGATCCTCATGACCTCGTTCGCCTTCATCCTCGGCGTGCTGCCGCTCGTACGCACGGCGGGTGCCGGCGCCGAGATGCGGTTCGCGCTCGGCATCGCCGTCTTCTC
>JBKPBB010000415.1:0-1794 GCA_046744245.1 Thermodesulfobacteriota bacterium | reverse complement strand
CGCGGCGTCGCGCTCGAGGTGCTCTACCTCGAGGCGAGCGACGACGTGCTCGTGCGCCGCTTCAGCGAGACGCGCCGGCCGCATCCCGCGGCCCAAGGCGGCGTGCTCGCCGACGGCATCCGGCGCGAGCGCGAGAAGCTGCGGCCGCTGCGCGAGGTCGCCGGCCGCGTCCTCGACACGAGCGCGCTCACCGTGCACGAGCTGCGCGGCGCGCTGCGCGACCTCGTCGAGCGCCCCGAGGCGGGCACGATGACGATCGCCCTCGTCTCGTTCGGCTACAAGTACGGCCTGCCGACCGACGCGGACCTGGCGCTCGACTGCCGCTTCCTCCCCAACCCCTTCTTCGTCGAGGAGCTGCGGGCCAGGACCGGGGCCGACCCGGCGGTCGCCGACTGGGTGCTGCGCCGCGAGGAGAGCCAGGAGTTCCTCGGCCGCGTGCTCGACCTCCTCGCCTTCACCCTGCCGCTCTACCAGCGCGAGGGGAAGAGCTACCTCACCATCGCGCTCGGCTGCACGGGCGGCCGCCATCGCTCGATCGTGCTCGTCGACGAGTTGAGCCGCCGGCTCGCGGAGCGTGGCCACCGCGTGCTCGTCCGCCACCGCGACGCCGAGCGCTAGGGAGACGCGTTTGCTTGCCCGAGGGGGGCCGCGGGAGTAAGCATCTCGTCATGGTGGGAATCGTGGTCGTCGGGCACGGACGCCTGGCGGAGGAGATGGTGCAGATCCTGGAGGGCGTCCTCGGTCCGCTCGACGGCCTGGCGAGCGTGGCGACCGCCTACAGCGACCCCCCCGACGCGATCCGCGAGCGCATCGCGAGCGCGGTGCGCGGGGTCGATCGCGGGGACGGTGCGATCATCCTCACCGACATGCTGGGTGACACGCCGACCAACCTGAGCCTCTCGGTCGCGCGCGAGACGGGCGCCGAGGTGGTGGCCGGGGTCAACATGCCGATCCTCGTCAAGCTCAGCACCGTGCGCGGCCAGATGAACGCCCGCCGCCTGGCGGGCTTCATCCTGCGCTACGGGCGGGAGCACATCTTCTGGGCGACCGCGCCGCCGAGCGACGACGTCGCGCCCCACGAAGACGCCAATGGGCGCCGCGGCTGACGAGCACCGCGCCAGCCTGGAGATCCGCAACCGCCTCGGCCTCCACGCCCGGGCGGCTGCGCTCCTCGTGCAGACCGCGAGCCGCTTCGACGCCGAGGTGACGGTCGCCAAGGACGGGCAGGTGGTGAACGGGCGCAGCATCATGGGCGTCATGATGCTCGCCGCGGAGCAGGGGAGCCGCATCGAGGTGGCGACCCGCGGACCCGAGGCCGCCCAGGCGCTCGCGGCGATCCGCGAGCTGGTCGACGCGCGCTTCAACGAGCCCGAGTAGCGCGCCTGCCGCGCGGCGCTCGCTTGCCCCGGCCGACGAGCATCGGATATACCCGCCAGCCGTGTTGAAGGACTACGTTTTCACGTCGGAATCGGTCAACGAGGGCCACCCGGACAAGGTCTGCGACCAGATCTCGGACGCCATCCTCGATGCACTGCTCGCCGAAGACCCGGACAGCCGCGTCGCCTGCGAGGCGCTCATCAAGACCGGCCTCGTGGTCATCGCCGGCGAGATCACGAGCCAGGCGAGGGTCGAGTTCGGCGAGATCGCGAAGAAGGTGATCCGCGACATCGGCTACACCGCCGAGAGCGGCTTCAACTGCGACAGCTGCGCCATCGTGACGGCGATCGAGCGGCAGTCGCTCGACATCTCGCAGGGCGTCACCGAGGGCGAGGGGCTCTTCAAGGAGCAGGGCGC
>JBKPBB010000312.1:0-1955 GCA_046744245.1 Thermodesulfobacteriota bacterium | reverse complement strand
CCTATGTCCTCGTCGGACTTCTCTGGACGCTTGCACCGCCGCCCTTGCCGCGTCGGTGCCGCCGCCGGCGCCGCCCCTGATCGGCCTCGGCCGCTCGCGTCGGCGGGGGAGGGTGGTGCGGCCGCCCGTGGGGCCGGCGGTGCTCGCCGTGCTCGCGCGGGGGGTGATGCAGCGGGTGCGCGAGCATCGCGTCCTCGGGGATCTCCCAGGGCAGCTTGAAGCCGATGAACCGCTCGATCGCCTCCAGACCGTCGACGTACTCCTCGCACGCGAGGCTGACCGCGCGGCCCGACGCACCCGCGCGCGCCGTCCGCCCGACGCGGTGCACGTAGTCCTCCGCGTCGAAGGGGAGGTCGTAGTTGAAGACGTGCGTCACGCCTTCGATGTGGAGGCCGCGCGAGGCCACGTCGGTCGCGACCAGGATGGGGAGCCGCCCCTCCTTGAAGTCGGCCATGATGCGCAGCCGCTGGCGCTGATCGACGTCGCCGGTGATCGCGGCGGCGTTGAAGCCGTTGGCCTCCAGGTAGCGCACGAGACGCTCCGCGGCGCGGCGCATGTTGACGAAGACGAGCGCGCGCAGGTCGACGGTCTCGCGCCGCAAGAGGCCGACCAGGAGGCGGAGCTTCTCGTGCTTGGCCACGTGGTAGACGAGGTGCTCGACCTTCTCCGCCGTCACCTGTTCGGGCGTGATCGAGACCCGCACCGCGTCGTTCATGAACACGTAGGCGAGCTCCATGACGTCGTAGCTGAGCGTCGCCGAGAAGAGCATCGACTGGCGGCGGTCGTAGGACGGGAGCTGGCGCAGGAGGTAGCGCAGGTCCTTGATGAAGCCCATGTCGAACATGCGGTCGGCTTCGTCGATGACCAGGATCTCCACGCTGCGGAGATCGAAGACGCGCTGCTTGTAGTAGTCGATCAGCCGCCCGGGCGTGCCGATCAGGACGTCGACGCCGGCGCGCAGCTCGCTGCGCTGCTTGTGGTAGTCGATGCCGCCGTACACCGCCTGGATGCCGAAGGGCGCGGCCTGGCCCAGCAGGCGCGCGTCGCTCGCGATCTGCACTACCAGCTCGCGCGTCGGCGCGATGACGAGCGCGCGCGGCGCGGCGGGCCGCCCCGGGCGCTCGCGCGCCAGGAGACGCGTGAAGATGGTGATCAGGAAGGCGGCGGTCTTGCCCGTGCCGGTCTGCGCCTGCCCGGCGACGTCCCGGCCCGCGAGCGCGAGCGGCAGGACCTTCTCCTGGATGGGCGTGCAGTGCGTGAAGCCGGCGGCGCGGATGCCGGCCGCGACCGGCCCGGGCAGGTCGAAAGTCGTGAAGCTTCGCCCCGTCCGCGGCGTGGTCGGTTCCGCCGCCGCGGGCGCCGTCGAGTCCGGAATCACCTATCCGAGACCTTCCGGCGGCGGCGGGCGAAAGTCAAGCCGCCACCGGCTTGACCCTCGGGCGCGGAACATGGAACAAAATCCTCGCATGAGCGCGCGGCCGGAAGCGGCCAGGATCATGCTCGGCTTCGTGGTGCGGCAGTGCGCCGTGGCGCTCGGGCACGCGCCCACGCCCGAGGAGCTGGCGCGCTGGGCGAACGAGCAGCGCGACGCGCGCGGCCGCTACCGCATCTTCGGGCGCGAGATCAGCACCGACGAGGCGTGCGTCATCCTGCGCCATCCGGGGCGCCTGGTCACGGTGCGGCCGAGCCCGCGCTGGGCCTTCGGCCTGGTCGTGCACCGGACGGACTCTTAGCCACCATGACCGCGTGGAGCGAGGTCCGGTTGCCGGTGCTCACCGGCCGTGCCTGGGCGTTCGCCGACGACCTGGCGGCGGCCGACATCCTGCCCGCACGCTTCGCGCGCCTGCCCGCGGCCGAGGGCGCGCGCCGCCTGTTCGCCGACCTCGACGCCGCGCTCGCCGGGCTGCTCCGCGCGGGCGACGTGCTGGTCGCGGGCCAGCAGCTCGGTGCCGGGC
>JBKPBB010000229.1:0-10826 GCA_046744245.1 Thermodesulfobacteriota bacterium | reverse complement strand
GCTGCGCACCGCGGTCACCACGGCGCGCCAGAACAGCATGCCGACCGACAACATCGAGCGCGCCATCAAGAAGGGCACGGGCGAGCTCGAGGGCGTCTCCTACGAGGAGATCACCTACGAGGCCTACGGGCCGGGCGGGGTGGCGATCCTCGTCCAGGTGCTCACCGACAACCGCAACCGCACCGTGGCCGACGTGCGCAGCAGCATCACCAAGCACGGCGGCAACCTGGCCGCGGCGGGCGCGGTCGCCTGGATGTTCCACAAGCGCGGCCTCATCACGGTCGAGCGCGCGGGCGTGGACGAGGACCGCGTCATGGAGGTCGCGCTCGAGGGCGGCGCCGAGGACGTGCGGGAGGCGGGCGACCTGCTCGAGATCATCACTGCGCCCGAGCAGTTCGACAAGGTGAAGGAGGCCCTCGACCGGGCCGAGGTGCCGGTCGGCTCGGCCGAGGTGACCATGCTGCCGCAGTCGACGGTCGCCATCTCCGGCAAGCAGGCCGAGCAGATGGTGCGGCTGCTGGAGGCCCTCGAGGACCACGACGACGTGCAGAGCGTGTCGTCGAACATGGACATCGCGGCGGAGGAGCTGGAGCGGCTGTCGGCGTGAGGCCCTCGCCGGGCGGGGAGGTGGAGCGGGCGTGCGGGTGCTCGGGATCGATCCGGGGAGCCGGCTGACGGGCTGGGGCGTGGTCGAGACGCGCGGCGGGGGCTTTCGCCACGTCGCGAGCGGGACGATCGTGCTCGTGCCCGCCGCGGATCTCGGCACGCGCCTCGCGCGCCTGCACGCGGAGTGTCTCCGCCTGATCGCCGCCTGGGAGCCGGCGGCGGTCGTCCTCGAGCGCGCCTTCGTCGCGCGCAACGTGCAGAGCGCGTTCCGCCTGGGCGAGGCGCGCGGCGCCGTGCTCGCGGCCGCCGGGGCGGCCGGGGCGGTGCTGGCCGAGTACGCGCCGGCCAGCGTGAAGCTCGCCACGGTGGGCTATGGGCAGGCGGACAAGCGCGCGATGGGGCGCGGGGTGGCGCTCCGCCTCGGCCTCGGGCGGCCCCCGGCGCCGGACGCCGCCGACGCGCTCGCCCTCGCTCTCTGCCATCTCCACCGGGCGCCGCTCGCCCACCGCGTGGCGCGCGCGCTGGCTGCGGGAGGACGGGCATGATCGCGTCGCTCGCCGGCACGCTCGGCGAGAAGAGCCCCGAGCGGCTCGTGCTCGACGTCGGCGGCGTGGGCTACGCGGTCCAGGTCTCGCTCCAGACCTTCGCCGACCTGCCGCCCGCGGGCGCCACGGTGCGTCTCCTCGTGCACACCGAGGTGCGCGAGGACGCGATCGAGCTCTTCGGCTTCCTCCGCCCCGAGGAGCGGGCGCTCTTCCACCTGCTCCGCAAGGTGAAGGGCGTCGGACCACGCACCGCGCTCGGCGTGCTCTCCGGCATGCCGCTCGCCGCCCTCCTCGCCGCCATCGGAGGTGGTGACGGCGGGCGTCTGCAGACCATCCCCGGGGTGGGTAGAAAGCTCGCCGAACGCATCGTGGTCGAGTGCCGCGAGGGCGCGGCCGCGCTCGCCGCCGGCGCGCCGCGCGCGGAGGCGCCGGTGGGCCCCGGCGGCGTCCTCGGCGAGGCGGTGTCGGCGCTCGTGAACCTGGGCTACAAGCGCGCCGAGGCCGAGCGGGCGGTCGAGCGCGTCGAGCGGCCGGCTGCGCCGCTCGAGGACGTGGTGCGCGCCGCGCTCCAGGGGCTCGCCGGATGAGGGCGCATCACTAAGATGGCGCGCGCCCCGAACCCGCTCCTGCCCGAGCCGCTCGAGGACGACCTCGCGGTCGAGGCCCCGCTCCGCCCGCGCACGCTCGACGAGTACGTCGGGCAGGAGTCCATCCGCGAGAACCTGCGCGTGCAGATCGCGGCGGCGCAAGCACGCGGCGACGTCCTCGACCACGTCCTCCTCTACGGCCCCCCCGGGCTCGGCAAGACCTCGCTCGCGCACGTGATCGCCAACGAGCTCGAGGTCGGCATCCGCGCCACCGCCGGGCCGGTGCTCGAGCGGCCGGGCGACCTGGCGGCCATCCTCTCCAACCTGGAACGCGGGCAGGTCTTCTTCATCGACGAGATCCACCGCCTGAACCACGTCGTCGAGGAGACCCTCTACCCGGCGATGGAGGACTTCCAGCTCGACCTGGTGGTGGGGCAGGGGCCGACGGCGCGCTCGATCAAGCTGCCGCTCAGGCCCTTCTGCCTGGTGGGCGCGACGACCCGCGCGGGCCTCCTCACCTCGGCGCTCCGCGACCGCTTCGGGGCGACCTTCCGGCTCGACTTCTACGGCACCGACGACCTGCAGAAGATCCTGCGCCGCTCGGCCGCCATCCTGGGCGCCGCCCTCGACGCCGACGGCGCGGCCGAGATCGCGGGTCGCGCGCGCGGCACCCCGCGCATCGCGAACCGCCTCCTGCGGCGCGTGCGCGACTTCGCCGAGGTGCGAGCGGAGGGGAAGATCAACCGAATCGTCGCGCGCGACGGGCTCCGCCTGCTCGACGTCGACGAGGCGGGCTTCGACAAGATGGACCGCGCGCTGCTGCTCGCCATCATCGACCGCTTCGCGGGCGGTCCGGTCGGGATCGAGTCGCTCGCCGCCGCGGTCGCCGAGGAGCGCGACACGATCGAGGACGTCTACGAGCCGTTCCTCATCCAGGAGGGCTACCTGGTGCGCACGCCGAAGGGCCGGGTGGCCACGGCGCTCGCCTACGCGCACTTCGGCCGCCGGGCCGACGCGCCGGCGCCCGCCGCGGCGCAGCAGAAGCTCTTCTAGCGCGGCGACCGTTCTCCGGGTTGACCATCCGTCGGCGCCGCGCCTAGGGTGCGCCACGGAGGGACGACCATGGCGTCGAGACTCCCGCTCGCCTGCGTGGCCCTCCTGGCCGGGCTCTGGCGGCCCCCGGCAGCCAGCGCCCAGGCCTTCGACTGCGAGGACGTCGATCACGACTGCGACCCGGGCGACAAGACGATCGCGCGCGCGATCAAGCGAGCGGGCACGGATCTCGTCGACTGTGTCAGGCACGCCGTCGACCCCTGCGACCTGACGTCCGCGCTGGCGCGGGTGAGGGATCCGCAGTGTGCCGCCGCGATCGAGTGCGAGGTGCGCGGGCTCTTCGCCGAGGTCGGTGAAGGCAGCACCAGCTGCGTCCAGCGGCTCTTCAAGGAGGGCTACAGGTTCATGGCGAAGAAGGTGACCCTTCTTCGCCACAACCGCCTGGAGCCCATCGTGGACGACCTGGCGCGCTGCAAGGAGCGCGGCGGGCGGCGCTGCGTCGATCCGATCGCGCCGCCGCTCACCGGCACCTGTGCGGGCGATGCGGCGCCCGCCGCCGGCGCGGACTGCGTGTGCAACGCCGCCGACGCGCTCTCGAACCGCATGCTGCTGAAGCCGCCGACCTGCATCCAGCAGCCGCCCGCGCCCTGCAGCGTCGGAACCGTCGCGAGCGCCCCCGGGCCAAACTTCGTCATCATCCTCACCGACGACCAGCGCTGGGACACCGTCGATGCCACCCACCAGTCGCCCAACCGGCCCGGCTACGTCATGCCGAACGTGAAGCGGGAGCTCACCGACTCGGGGGTCACCTTCACGGAGGGCTACGTGACCACCTCCCTCTGCTGCCCGAGCCGCACGAGCATCCTGACCGGCGAGTACGCGCACCGCACCGGCATCCACGACAACAGCCCGCCGGACGGCGGCGCCGAGGTCTTCGACGACCACTGCACGCTCGCCCGCTGGCTCAAGGCGCAGAACTACCAGACGGGCTTCGTCGGCAAGTACCTGAACGGCTACGCCAGCCTCTCGCCCTGCATCCCGCCCGGGTACGACGACTGGCACGTGCAGGTGCAGGTCAAGTACTACGAGTACGATCTGAACGACAACGGCAAGCTCGCCCACTACGACAGCGCCGACGCCGACTACTCGGGCGACGTGATGACCCGGAAGGCGGTCGACTTCATCCACGGCGCGGGGAGGGAGGGCCGGCGCTTCTTCCTCCACCTGAGCCAGAAGGCGCCCCACGCCCCGGCGACTCCCGCGCGGCGCCACATCGGGCTCTTCAACGGCATCGCGCCCTTCCGCCCGCCCAACTGGGGCGAGCCCGACGTGAGCGACAAGCCGGCCTGGGTGCAGAGCCTCACCTGGGACGCACGGGGCTGCAACACGTGCCCCGCGCACCACAAATGCGATGCGTGCGAGACGGACAAGTTCCGCCAGCTGGAGCTCGAGTCCCTGCAGGCGGTGGACGAGGGCGTGGCCTCCATCATGAAGGCGCTGCGCGACATCGGGCAGAGCGACAACACGCTCGTCATCTTCACCTCCGACAACGGCTACTCCTGGGGCTCGCACCGCTGGAAGCCGAAGCAGTGTCCCTACGAGGAGTGCATCCGGGTGCCGATGATCATGCGCTACCCGGACCTGGTGGTGGGAGCGCCGAGAACGGACGACCGCATCGTGCTGAACATCGACTTCGCGCCGACCATCGCCGACCTGGCCGGCGTCGTGCCCGATACGCTCATCAACGGCACGAGCCTCGTACCGCTCCTCGCCAACCGTGCGACCGGCTGGCGTACCGACTTCCTGGACGAGCACTGGAACGGCGAGATTCCCGACAACGGGCTGGTTAAGAGCAAGGTGAACGGTGCGACCTGGAAGTACGTCGAGTACACCACCACCGGCGAGCGGGAGCTCTACGACCTCGACGCGGACCCCTACGAGCTGACCAACCGGTGGAACGACCCGGCGTGCAACAGCGAAGCGAACTGCTCCGCAGCCAAGGCGGCGCTGCCGCCCCGCCTGCACCAGCTCCAGTCGCAGTAGACGGGCCGCGTCTCCTCGGGCAGGCTCGGCGCCATGCGAGAACTGGGTCGCGTGCTCATCGGGCTCGGCTGCCTGGCGCTGGTTCTCGGGGCGGCGCTCCTGCTCGCCGACCGCATTCCCTGGCTCGGCCGGCTGCCCGGCGACATCGTGGTGCGGCGGGGGCCGGTGACCTTCTACTTCCCGCTCCTCACCTGCGTCGTGCTGAGCGTCGTCCTGACCATCGTCGTGAACCTCTTCTGGCGCCGCTGACCCGCGCCCTCGGCGCCCGCGGAAGTGTTTTGCACGCTTTTTCGCCAGCTTAGTTGCGGCGCCCCGGCCTTGCCTTCGGGCCCCTCAGTCGTTACCATCCGCCGGCTGCAATGCCCGGCCCGTCCGATCCGTCGCCCCCCTGGGCGCCTGCGCCCGAGGTGCGCCGCCGCCGGCGTGAGGGGTGGATCATCGCCGGCATCATCGTCGCCGTCACCCTGCTGGCGATTGCGCAGTTCCGGCTCCCGCAGTCCCTCGGCAGCGGCTCGCTCGGCACCGACGCGATCCTGATCGGCCTGATCAACGTCAACCTGATCCTCCTCGTCCTCCTCGTCTTCCTGGTCGGGCGGAACATCGCCAAGCTCATCTTCGAGCGGCGGCGGCGGATCATGGGGGCGCACCTCCGCACCCGCCTGGTGGTGGCCTTCGTCGCGATCGCGCTCCTCCCCGCCACGCTCCTCTTCCTGGTCGGGCTCGTGTTCGTCGGCAACTCGATCGAGCGCTGGTTCAACGGGCAGGTGGAGCGCGCGCTCGAGGGCGCGCTCGAGGTCGCGCACGACTACTACCAGGACCTCGCCGGGACGGCGCTCGGCTTCGCGCAAGAGCTGGCGCAGCAGGTGGGCCAGCAGGGCTTCCTCGGCCGCGACCGGCGCGAGGCGCTCAAGGGCTTCCTCGACGCGCGGCGTACCGAGTACCAGCTGGATCTGGTCGAGGTGTTCGCGCACGGGCAGGCGCTCGGGCGGAGCCGGCGCGAGAACCTGCCCACCGGCATCGGCGCCGAGCCCTCGGCCGAGCTGATCCAGCGCGCGACCAAGGACGGGAAGGCCACGGTGATCGACCGGGTGGGCGAGGCGGACGTGATCCGCGCCGCGGTGCCGATCCAGGACGCGGGGAAGACGGTCGGCGTGATGGTGGTCGATTCCTACGTGCCCTTCAGCGTGGTCGTCCGGCGCGACGAGAGCGAGCGCGCCTTCAACGAGTACCTGCGCCTCAAGATCCAGCGCCGCCCCATCCAGACCAACTACACCATCACGCTCGCGGTGGTGACCATCGTGGTCCTCTTCTCCGCCACCTGGTTCGGCTTCTACCTGGCGCGCGGCATCACGGTGCCCATCCAGCGCCTCGCCGAGGGCACCCGTGCGGTCGCGCACGGCGACCTCGACCACCGCATCGAGGGCGAGGGCGAGGACGAGATCGGCACGCTGGTGACGGCCTTCAACCGCATGACCGCGGAGCTGAAGACGGGCCGCACCGAGCTCGAGTCGCGCCGCCGCTACCTGGAGACGCTGCTCGCCAACATCACGGCGGGCGTGGTGTCGACGGACGCCGAGGGGCGCGTCACCACCATGAACCGGGCCGCCGAGGGGCTGCTCCGCATGTCGGCCGCCGCATCGGTCGGGCGCCCGATCGACGAGGTGTTCGCGGGCGACGGCTACGCCGACGTGCGCCAGCTCGCGGCCGAGCTCCGCGCCGGCGTCCCGCTGCCGCGCCTGTCCCTGGGGTCGAACGGCGCCGCGAGCGCCCCGGTCGAGCGGCAGCTGAAGCTCGCGCGCGAGGGGTGCGAGGTCGCGGTGCTGCTCACCGGCACCCGCCTCATGAGCGAGACCGTCGGCGCGCGTGGCCTCGTCCTGTTCTTCGAGGACGTGAGCCATCTGCTGCGCGTGCAGCGCATGGAGGCCTGGCGGGAGGTTGCGCGCCGCATCGCGCACGAGATCAAGAACCCGCTCACACCGATCCAGCTCTCGGCGCAGCGGCTCCGCCGCCGCTATGCCGCGCGCCTCGGCCCCGACGGCGCGGTGTTCGACGAGTGCACGCGCACCATCGTCCAGCAGGTCGACGAGCTGAAGGCGCTGGTGAACGAGTTCTCGACCTTCGCGCGCATGCCCGCGGGCGCGCACGCACCGCAGGATCTGAACCGCCTGGTCGAGGAGGCGCTCGTCCTCTTCCGCGAGGGCCACCGCGAGATCACCTTCGTGTTCGATGCCGAGCCCGAGCTGCCCGAGCTCGAGATGGACCGCGAGGGGATCAAGCGGGCGCTCTTGAACCTGCTCGACAACGCGGTGGCCGCCTGCACCGAGGCCCGGCGCCGCGAGCCCACCGCGGGCGCGCCCGCGCGCGTCGAGCTGGCGACGCGGCACGACACGGGCCTCGCGGTGGTGCGGCTCGAGCTCGCCGACAACGGCGCCGGCATGACGCCCGAGGTGAAGGCGCGGCTGTTCGAGCCCTACTTCTCGACCAAGCCCGAGGGCACCGGCCTCGGGCTCGCGATCGTGTCCGCGATCGTCGCGGACCACAGCGGGTTCATCCGCGTGCGGGACAACCTCCCGCGCGGCAGCCGCTTCGTCCTCGAGTTTCCGGTTCAGCGGCGCGCGGCGCAGCTCGCCGCCCGCGCCCAGCACGGAGCGTACGCCGGCGCCTAGCGTCGGGTGGAGGTGAGGGATGTCCGAGACGATCCTGGTGGTGGACGACGAGGAGAACATCCGGCACACGCTGCGCGGCGTGCTCGCCGACGAGGGCTTCGAGGTGCTCGAGGCGCCCGACGGACGCCGCGCCCTCGAGCTGCTCCGGCACGCCGCCCCGCGGCTCGCGATCGTGGACGTGTGGATGCCCGAGATGGACGGCATCGAGCTGGTCGAGCGCATGCGCAACCAGGCGCCCGGCGTGCCGATCATCGTCATCTCGGGGCACGGCACGATCGAGACCGCGGTGCGCGTCATCCGCCTCGGGGCCTTCGACTTCCTCGAGAAGCCGTTCCCGCTGGACGCCCTCCTCGGCGTGGTCGGCCGCGCGCTCGGCACGAACGTGGCGGCCGCCGAGACGGCGGCGCTGGCGGCCGCGGGCCTGACGCCGTCGCTCGCGCCCGCCCGGCGCTTCCCGGAGCGGACGATCGGCCGCAGCGTGCTGGTGAACGGGCAGGGGCTCCACTCGGGGGCCCGCACCGGGCTCATCCTCCAGCCCCTCCCGCCGGGGAGCGGCATCGTCTTCGGGAGCATCCTCTCGGGCGAGTCGGTGCCCGCGCTGGTCGATCACGTCGACTCCACGGGCTACGCGACCACGCTCGTGCGCGGCGGCATGGTGGCCAAGACGGTCGAGCACCTGATGGCGACCCTCCACGGCTACGGGGTCACCAACCTGCTCGTGAAGATGCAGGCCGAGGTGCCGATCCTCGACGGCTCGGCCCTCGAGCTGTGCGCGCTCCTCGAAGAGAGCGGGCTGGTGGACCAGCCGGCCACGGTCGAGGAGCTCGTCATCGACCAACGCTACGCCGTCGGCTCCGACGACCCCGCCCGCAAGGGCATCGCGATCGAGCCCGCCGATCTCTTCGAGGTGCACTACGTCCTCGACTACCCGCCGCCCATCGGCCGCCAGGAGTACACGTTCCGCTTCACCGACCTCGAGGCGTTCCGCCGCGAGATCGCCCCGGCGCGCACCTTCGGCTTCGTCGAGGAGATCGAGCAGCTCGAGCAGATGGGCCTCGCCAACGGCGGGCGGCTGAACAACTGCATCCTGGTGGGCAAGGAGGGCGTGGTGAACGCGCCGCTCCGCTTCCCCGACGAGTTCGTGCGCCACAAGATCCTCGACATCTTCGGGGACTTCTACCTGCTCGGCCGCCCGCTCCGCGGCCGCGTCTCGGCGCGCATGACCGGGCACTCGGACAACGCGGCTCTGCTCGGCGTGCTGCGCGCGCGCTTCGGGGTGCCGGCGCTCAAGGGAGCGTAGGACTCCGCCGCTCACCGCCCGCGCCGGGTCTGCCGGTCAGGACGCCTAGCTAGCCGCCATGGCCGCCGCCGCTCTTGGAGACGGTGAGTGCCGGCCCGAGGTTGTCTGCCTGGTCGACCGCCTGGATCGTGAAGGAGGTGACGCCCGCCGGCACCGTGATCGACTGCGGCGACCCGGCCGGCACCGTGGCGGGGATGGTCTGGCTCGAGAAGCTGACCCTGTAGCCGGCCGCCTGCCCGTCGTACCAGTCACCGCCGGGTGCGGTGAAGGTGAGCTTCGAGCCGGAGAGCCTGGCGTTGCGAATCGCGCCCGGCGGCCTGGAGTCGACCCCGTAGCGGCCGGTCCGCCACTCGTCGTGATGGGCCGCCCACCACTCCTGGTCGCCCGAGTACGTGCCGGCCGTCTGCCAGGCGAAGACGTAGCCCTCGCGCGTCAGCTGGACGATCTGCGTATGCCCGTCCGAGAGAAGGTCGCCCGCGCTCGGCGCCCAGACGGCCCACCCGGTCGTGAACTTCGGGAACCCGCCCGGCATCGCGCCGCCCGCTTGGTAGGCCATCAGGGCCGAGGAGTCGCTGCCCACCACCAGATCGGGCTGGCCGTCGCCGCTCACGTCGGCCACGATCGGCGAGCTGAGGAAGGCGAGGCCCTGGATCTGCTGTGCGAACCCGGGCATGCTGGCGCCCGAGGCCGCGTCGAAGGCAGTCAGGTAGTTCTTGATCGCGAAGCCGCTGCCCGAGAAGAGCAGCGCCGCCGCGAGTGAGGCACCGCCGGTGCCAGGCTGGCTGTAGGTCAGGTTGCCGGGGATGCTCAGCCTGCCGAAGACCCCGCCGGTGGTGAAGAAGACCGGCGCGTCCGCGGGCAGGTTGCCTGCGAGGAAGTTCTGCAGCTCAGCGCCCGAGTAGGGGCAGGAGGAGGGCGCGGCGATACACGCGGCCGCGTTCTGCAGAAAGACGCCGGTCGGGCTGCCGGGCAGAGGGCCGTAGACGGTCGCGTTGGAGCCGTCCGAGTTGAAGAGGTAGGACGGCGACAGCACGGGCCCCGAGGCCACCTGGTCGGTGCCGCCGGGGAAGACGGGCGCGGCCGTCTCGTCCTCGGCCCCCTCGGTGAGGAACTCCTGCGCCGAGCCGTAGTACTCGACGATGCTCGGCATCTTGCCGATCCAGAGCAGGGTGCCGTCGGGCTTGTAGGCGTGCAGAAAGCCGGCGCCGCCCGCTGCCAGGTCGCCGGTGCTGGTGGTCTCCGTCCACTGGCTGCGGATCACGAGATCGGGATGGCCGTCGAGGTTGGCGATCACCGGCGTGGAGTCGAGCTTGTGGTCGTTGATCCAGTGGGCGCCCGGGTCGAGCTCCGAGTCGGGCGGCCGGGTGACCTGGATGTTGCGGTACGTGCTGCCATCCGGGTTGAAGACGTGGATGTAGCCGTCCCAGGCGGCCTGGACGACCTGGAGCTTCCCGTCGCCGCGCAGGCTGTAGAGCACCGGCGAGGACAACGAGCCGAGCTGCGGCATGCGGGTGAAGGGTAGCTGCGGTCTGGGGATGGGCGGGACGTAGACGTCGAGGTCCAGGGTCCGCGGCCAGCCCTGGCGCAGATGGCCTGCGGCGTCGAAGACGTAGATCTTGCCGCGCGTCGAGGTCGCCACCACCCAGAGATTGCCGGTGTGGTCGAGGTCTCCCACGGCGACCGGCGCCAGGATCGGCTCATAGCCCGGGGTGATCCCCCCGTGCGGCCTGGCGACCTGGGTCGGGAACGTGTGCACCGGCCAGCCGGGCAGCTCACCGCGCGTGATCGGGTCGATCGCGTGGACGTAGCCGTCGCTGTCGCCGAAGACCAGGTCGAGGTGGCCGGCGCCCTGCAGGTCCACCAGGGCCGCCTGGCTCTCGCCGCCGTGCCCGAGACGGAGCGTAAAGCCCGGCAGCAGGCTCGGGTCGTGATGGACGGCGATCGAGCGGCGCTCCTCGCCGGTCCCCCACGGCTGGCTCGCATTCGCGTTGTCGATCACCTGGAGGCGAAGGCTGACCGTGTACTG
>JBKPBB010000060.1:0-5963 GCA_046744245.1 Thermodesulfobacteriota bacterium | reverse complement strand
GCCGGCGACGGGCCTCTCGCTCTCCGCGGTCGCGGCGCGCGCGGTCCACCTCGTCCTCGGGGAGGGCGGGCTCGGCTACTTCACGCCCGTCGCCGATCGGCCCGGCTTCCCGCTCGCCGTCGCACGCACGCTGGCCGAGCTGCGCCTGAACCGCGTCGCGCCCGAGGCGCTCGCCGCGCTCGGCGCCCTCGGCCGCGACCTCGGCGTGCTCGCCGGGCGCGTGGCGCGCGAGCTCGAGGAGGCCGGCCTCGCCGACCGGGCGATCGTCTTCGAGGCCGCCGTCGCGGCGGCCAGGGTGGATCCGCCGCCTCACCCGATGGGTCTGCCGGTCCTCCTGCTCGACCTCCCGCTCACGACCGCGTGTGAGGCCGAGCTGGTCGCGGCGCTCGCACGCTCGGCACCCGACGTGCTCGCCACCGCACCCGCGGGTGACGGCCGGTCCCTGGAGCGGCTGGAGACCGCGCTCGAGTGCGCCGCCGCACCGCTCGATGCCCCGCGTCGGCGGAGCTCTCTGGACGCGCTGAAGGCCCATCTCTTCGAGCTCGGCGAGCCCCCGGCGGCCGCGCTCGACGACACCGTCGCCCTCTCCTCCTGGCCGGGCGAGGCGCGCGAGTGCGTCGAGATCGCGCGCGGCGTGCAGGCCGAGGCGGCGCGCGGCGTGCCCTTCGACCGGATGGCCGTCTTCCTCCGCTCGCCCGCCGAGTACCGGCCTCATCTGGAAGAGGCGTTCCGCCGCGCCGCGATCCCGGCCTTCTTCGCGCGCGGGACCACCCGGCCCGATCCCGCGGGGCGGGCGCTGCTGGCGCTGCTCGCCTGCAAGACGGAGCGCCTCTCCGCCCGCCGCTTCGCCGAGTACGTGTCGCTCGCGCAGGTCCCCGATCCCGGAACGACCGAGGACGCCGACGCCCGCTGGACGCCGCCCGACGACGATCTCCTCGCGTTGCCGCCTCCGGCGGAGCCGCGTGCGGACGAAGAGCGCGGCGACGGCAGCCCGCGCGCGCCGTGGCGCTGGGAGCGGCTCCTCGTCGAGGCGTCGGTGATCGGCGGGAAGGAGCGCTGGAAGAACCGCCTGGACGGCCTCGAAGAGGAGCTCCGCCTCCGCCGGGAGGCGCTGAGCGACGACGAGGACGAGACGCGCGCAGAGTCGCTCGCGAGGCAGCTCGCGGACCTCGCGTACCTCCGCGGCTTCGCGCTCCCTCTCATCGAGCGGCTCGACGCGCTCCCGCGCCAGGCGGGGTGGGGCGAGTGGCTCACACACCTGCGCACGCTCGCCGCCGCGGCGCTCCGCGAGCCGGACGGCGTGCTCGCGACGCTCGCCGAGCTCGAGCCGATGGCGCCGATCGGCCCGATCGACCTCGACGAGGTGCAGCTCGTCCTCGGACCCCGGCTCCGCGAGCTGACCGTGCCGCCGGCGCGACGGCGCTACGGGGCCGTCTTCGTCGCGCCCGCCGAGGTGGCGCGCGGCCTCGCCTTCGACGTCGTCTTCGTTCCCGGCCTCGCCGAGAAGCTCTTCCCGCGGAAGATCGTCGAGGACCCGATCCTGCTCGACCCGCACCGCCGCGCTCTCGACGTCCCCGCGCTCGCCACGCAGCCCGCCCGGGTCGGCGCCGAGCGACTCGCACTCCGGCTCGCCGTGGGCGCGGCCCGCGAGCGCGTCGTCCTCTCGTGGCCGCGCGTCGACGTCGAGCAGGCACGGCCGCGGGTGCCGTCGTTCTACGGGCTCGAGGCGCTGCGCGCGGCGTCGGGACGGCTGCCCGGCTTCGATGAGCTCGAGGCCCGCGGCGGGGACAAGACCGGCAGCCGGCTCGGCTGGCCCGCCCCGCAGCGTCCCGCGGACGCGATCGACGAGGCGGAGTACGACCTCGCGCTGCTCGCCGGGCTCCGCGACGCCGACCCGGCGACCACCGACGGCAGCGCGCGCTACCTCCTCGACGCGAACGTCCACCTCGGACGGGCGCTCCGCGCCCGCGGCCGGCGCTGGCTCCGGCGCTGGACCCCGGCCGACGGGCTCGTCGATCCGGACGCGCTCGCACGCGAGGCGCTCGCGGAGCATCAGCTCGCGGCGCGCCCCTTCTCGCCGACCGCCCTCCAGCACTTCGCCGCCTGTCCATACCGCTTCTTCCTGCAGGCGGTCATGCGGCTCCAGCCGCGCGAGGAGCCGGTGGCGGTCGAGGTGCTCGACCCGCTCACGCGTGGCGCGCTCTTCCACGAGGTCCAGTTCGCCGTCCTGACCGAGCTGCGCGCCGCGCAGCTCCTCCCGGTCCGGCCCGCCAACCTCGACGCGGTGCGCGCGGCGGTCGACGGTGCGCTCGACGCGGTGGCCGCGCGCTGGGCCGACAAGCTCTGGCCGGCGATCGACCGGGTGTGGAGGGACGGCATCGACGGCATCCGCGCCGACCTGCGCGAATGGCTGCGGCGCGCGGCGGACGCGGACGACGGCTGGGTCCCGTGGCGCTTCGAGCTGTCCTTCGGGCTCGCCGACCGCGACCGGCCGCAGGCCGATCCGGCGAGCGTGCCAGATCCGGTCCCCGTGACCGGCGATCTCCGCCTGCGCGGCTCGGTCGACCTGGTCGAGCGCCACGTGCGCGGCGTGCTCCGCGCCACCGACCACAAGACCGGGAAGACGCGCCCCAAGACGGGCGTCGTGGTGGGTGGTGGAACGGTGCTGCAGCCGTTGTTGTATGCGCTCGCCTGCGAGCGTCTACTGAGCGTGCCGGTCGAAGCGGGACGGCTCTACTACTGCACGGCCGACGGTGGCTACGAGGACCGTGTCGTGCCGCTCGACGCCGAGGGGCGTCGGGTTGCCGGCGAGGTCGTCGGGATCATCGGACGCGCGCTCGCCCAGGGCTTCCTTCCCGCCATGCCGGCGAAGGGCGCGTGCCGGTACTGCGACTACCGGCCGGTCTGCGGCCCGCACGAGGAGATCCGGACCGCCCGCAAGCCGAAGGACCGGTGCGCTGATCTGGACCGCCTGCGGAGGCTCCCGTGAGGCGCCTCGCCGACCAGGAGGCGCGCGACCGCATCCGCGACGACCTCGGCACGTCGCTCGTGGTCGAGGCGGCATCGGGGACGGGAAAGACGACGGAGCTCGTGACCCGCATGGTCGCGCTCCTGACCGCCGGTCGCGCCCGGCTCGACCACATGGTGGCCGTCACCTTCACCGATGCGGCGGCCGGCGAGCTGAAGCTCCGGCTCCGCAAGGCGATCGAGGACGCGCGACGCGCGCGCCCCGCCGACGCGCTCGACCACGCGCTCCGCCAGCTCGAGGAGGCGCGCATCGGCACGATCCATTCGTTCTGCGCCGACCTGCTCCGCGAGCGGCCGGTCGAGGCGCGCGTCGATCCGCTCTTCGCGGTGGCGCCCAGGGACGTCGCCGAGGGCCTCCTCGACCGCGCCTTCGACCGCTGGTTCGAGGAGAAGCTCGGGGATCCCGGCGAGGCGATGCGCCGCCTCCTCCGCCGGCGCACCCGCGACGAGGGTCCGCGCCGTCTCCTGCGGACCGCGGCGCGGGACCTCGTCGAGCGGCGCGACTTCCCCGCCGCGTGGCGCCACGAGGAGGCCTTTGCGCGCGACGGGATGATCGACGGGCTCATGGAGGAAATGGCCGCGCTCGGCGCCTTCGCCGCGGCCGGGGACCCCGACGACCACTTCGTGCGGTCGCTCACGGAGATCGCGCGCTTCGTCGAGGACGTCCGCCGGCGCGAGACGGTCCGCGGGCGGGACCACGACGGCCTCGAGGCGGAGCTGCTGCGGGTGAGCCGCGAGAGGCATTGGAAGTGGACGGGCTTCCGGCGCGTCCCGGCCGGCTTCCCGAAGGCCGAGCTGCTGGAGCGGAGGGCACGGCTCCGCGCGGCGCTGGATGATTTCGTGCGGCGGGCGGGAGCCGATCTCGCTCCGCGCCTCCGCGACGAGCTCTGGCCGGTGGTCGAGGGCTACGAGGCCCTCAAGAAGCGCGCGGGCTGCCTCGACTTCCTGGACCTCCTGCTGCGCGCCCGCGACCTCGTGCGCGAGAACAGCGAGGTGCGCGCCGAGCTCCAGCGTCGCTTCACGCACCTCTTCGTCGACGAGTTCCAGGACACGGACCCGCTGCAGGTGGAGATCCTCCTGCTGCTCGCAGCGGACGATCCTCGCGAGCGCGACTGGCGACGGGTCCGTCCGGTCGCCGGGAAGCTCTTCCTGGTGGGCGATCCGAAGCAGTCGATCTACCGCTTCCGCCGCGCGGACGTGGCGCTCTACGAGCGCGTGAAGCGGCAGCTCGCCGCCGCGGGCGCTGCGCTCGTCGATCTGAGCGTCAGCTTCCGCGCCGTGCCGGAGATCCAGGAGGCCGTGAACGCGGCCTTCGCGCCGCGCATGCAGGGCGAGCCGCGTTACGTCCCGTTGTCGCAGTACCGGCCCGGGGTCGAGACGCAGCCCGCCGTGGTCGCGCTCCCCGTGCCGGCCCCGTACGGCGACTACGGCACCATCGTCGACTGGCGGATCGACGAGTCGCTGCCGGACGCCATTGCCGCCTTCGTCCAGTGGTTGGTCGAGAAGAGCGGCTGGACGGTGACGGAGCGGGAGCGGCCTTCCCAGCGGGTTCGGGTCCGGCCGCGCCACGTGTGTCTGCTCTTCCGTCGCTTCCGCGCGTACCTCGCCGACGTGACGCGGCCCTACGTGCGCGCGCTCGAGGCGCGGCATCTGTCGCATCTGTTGGTCGGTGGGACCTCGTTCCACGTGCGCGAGGAGGTCGAGGCGATCCGCAACGCGCTCGCCGCGATCGAACGCCCCGAGGACGAGCTGGCGGTGTTCGCGACGCTGCGCGGGCCGTTCTTCGCGCTGGGTGATGGTGCGCTGCTGGCGTTCCGCGAGCGGTACCGGTCACTGCACCCGTTCTTCAAGGTGCCGGACGACGCCCCCGAGCCGCTGGTCGAGGTTGCGGAGGCGCTCGCGGTGCTGCGTGCGCTCCATCGCGGCCGCAACCGGCGGCCGATCGCCGACACGATCGGACGGCTGCTGGCGGAGACGCGCGCACACGCCGGCCTCGCCGTCTGGCCGACGGGCGAGCAGGCGCTCGCCAACGTGACGCGCTTGATGGACCTCGCCCGCCGCGCCGAGCGCACCGGCGTGACGTCCTTCCGCGCCTTCGTCGAGTGGCTCGCCGAGCAGTCCGAGCACGGCGAGGCGGGCGACGCGCCGATCGTCGAGGAGGGGACCGAGGGCGTGCGCATGATGACGGTCCACGGCGCGAAGGGGCTCGAGTTCCCGGTCGTCATCCTCGCGGATCTCACGTGCAACGAGACGCCGAGGGAGCCGCGGCGGTGGGTCGATGCGGATGGCGGGCTCTGTGTCCAGCAGCTCGCGGGGTGCACGCCGCCGGAGCTGCACGAGCATGCGGCGGAGGAGATGGCGCGGGAGGGCGAGGAGGCGACGCGGGTGCTGTACGTGGCGGCGACGCGGGCGCGGGATCTCCTCGTGGTCCCGGCGCTCGGGGACGGGCGGTACGACGGCTGGCTGCAGGCGCTGACGCCCGTGCTCTATCCGTCGCCCGACCGCGTCCACGCGCCCGAGACGCGGCAGCCGCCGGGGTGCCCCGCGTTCGGCGTGGAGACGACAACGGGCCGGCCGGACAACGTGCCGCGGCCGGCAGACGCCGTGGTGCCCGGGCTCCACGTGCCCCAGGCCGGGCGGCACCGCGTCGTGTGGTGGGACCCGGCGACGCTCGCTCTCGACGTGCAAGAGTCGGTCGGCCTCGCGCAGCAGAAGATCCTGGCCGTCGACGAGCGCGGCGTGCGGGCGGAGGAGGGCGTGCGCGCGCACGCGGCGTGGCAGGCGGAGCGGGAGCGGGTACGGACGGCCGGCGAGGCGCCGAGCCTGCGCGTGGTGACGGTGACGGAGCATGCCGCGGCGGCGGCCGCTTTGGCCGGCGAGGTGGCGGTCGAGTCCGTCGGCACGGCCGGCCGGCGCCCGCACGGGAAGCGCTTCGG
>JBKPBB010000032.1:0-5921 GCA_046744245.1 Thermodesulfobacteriota bacterium | reverse complement strand
GGTGCCGGCGCTCGCGGCCTCCGGCGAGGTGATGCGCTTTGCGGGCGGCCTCGTCTCCGCCACGGTGATCGGCGCGGTCATCCAGGCCGTGCGGGTCCGCACGCTCCGCGAGCGCGAGCGGCTCAGCGTCAAGAACGCCCTTCACGCCCGCGCGCTGGAGGAGTCGCTGCGCGCGGCCGAGAGCGCTACGCGGGCGAAGTCGGCCTTCGTCGCCGCCATGAGCCACGAGATCCGCACCCCGATGAACGGCGTGATCGGGATGATCGGGCTGCTCCTCGAGACGGACCTCACGCCCGAGCAGCGGGACTGCGCAAACACGGCGCGCTCCTCGGGCGAGGCGCTCCTCGGCGTCCTCAACGACATCCTCGACTTCTCGAAGATCGAGGCCGGACGGCTCGACCTCGAGCAGGTCGACTTCGAGCTGCGCGAGACGATCGAGGAGGTGGCGGAGCTCCTCGCCGTCGGCGCGCGGAAGTAGAAGTTCGAGCTCAGCTGCTTCGTCTCCCCTGCCCTCCCGACCGTCGTGGCGGGCGACCCCGGGCGCCTGCGACAAGTGCTCAACAACCTCGTCGGCAACGCCATAAAGTTCACCCAGCAGGGCGAGGTCGCCCTCCGGGTCGACGCGGTCGGCGGGCGCGTTCTCGTGCGCTTCCAGATCGCGGACACCGGGATCGGCATCCCGCGCGAGGTCCAGGGCCGTCTCTTCCAGCCCTTCACGCAGGCGGACACCTCGACGACACGCCACCACGGGGGCACGGGGCTCGGGCTCGCGATCTCCAAGCGGCTCGTCGAGCTGATGGGCGGGGAGATCGACTTCGAGAGCGAGCCAGGGAGGGGAAGCGTGTTTCGCTTCACCGTGCCCCTGGAGGCTCGGCCGGGGCCGGGCCGGCGCGCGGAGGGCCCGCTGGCGAAGCCCGGCGCTGTCCGCGTGCTCGGCGTCGACGACAATGCGACCAGCTGCCTGATCCTCGCGCGCCTCCTGCAAACCTGGGGGCTCGACGTCGACACCGTGGCGAGTAGCGCCGAGGGGCTCGCGCGCCTGCGCGCGGCGCACGCGGAGGGCCGACCATACCGGGTCGCCGTCGTGGACCTCGTCATGCCCGACATGGACGGTGTCGAGCTCACCCGGCACATCAGGGCCGATGCGGCGCTCGCCGGGGTGGCGGTCATCCTTCTCACCGCGTTCGGCATGCGCGAGGATGCCGAGCGCGCCCGCGAGGCCGGGGTGCTGCGCTGTCTCACGAAGCCGGTTCGCGCCTCGCTGCTCCACGACGCTCTCCACGCGGCGCTGGGGCGCGAGGCCGACCTGCCTGCGGCCCACGCGCCGGCAGGGCGGGTGGTGGAGCCGCTGCGGCCGGGCATCCGCGTCCTCCTCGCGGAGGACAACCCGGTGAACCAGGACGTCGCGTCGCGACAGCTCGCGAGGCTGGGCGTCGAGGCGCACGTCGCCGGCAACGGCCGCGAGGCCGTCGAGGCGCTGGCGCGCGCCTCGTACGACGTCGTCCTCATGGACTGCTACATGCCCGAGATGGACGGCTTCGCCGCCACGGCCGAGATCCGGCGCCGCGAGACGGGCATCGGCCGGCAGACGCCCATCGTCGCCATGACGGCGAGCGCGTTGGCCGGCGACCGCGAGCGGTGCCTGCGGGCCGGGATGGACGACTACGTTTCGAAGCCGGTCAAGCTCGAGAAGCTGCGAGAGGTGCTCGCGCACTGGGCGGGCGCGGCGGCCGCGCCGAGCGCGCCGGGGGCAGCGGTCGATGCGACGGGGGAGACCGTGGACATGAGCGCCCTCGAGGAGCTCCGCAGCTACCAGCTCGAGGGCGAGACCGACGCCCTCGAGCGCCTGATCGCGAAGTTCCTCGACTCGGCGCGCGACGAGTGCGCCGAGGCGCGGGCGGCGCTCTCGCGCGGCGACCCCGAGACCCTGCGGCGCGTGGTCCACAGCCTGAAGGGCAGCAGCGGCATGTTCGGGGCTCGCCGGCTCTCGGCGTTGAGCGCACGCATCGAGGAGCTCGCGAAGCACCGCACACTCGGCGAGGCGGTGCCGCTGGTGGATGAGCTCGAGCAGGAGCTCCAGCGGGTGGCCCTCATCCTCCAGAGCGAGCAGCAGGCGAGGCCCGCACCGTAGCTAGCTGCCCTTCCGGGACGCGCCCGGCCGGCGGATCAGCTGACCAGCCGCGCGAACGCCGCCCGCGTCTGCCGGAGCGCCCGCTCGTACCCCATCCGCTCGAGGTCGTCCGAGATGATCTCGGCCTCGTACCAGCCGCGGTAGCCCCCGCGCTCGAGCGCGCGGAAGATCTCGCGCAGGGGCAGGATGCCCTTGCCGAGGAGCGCGCGATCCATCGTCCGGAGCGTCACGCGCTTCACGTCCGAGATCTGCACCGCATGGATGCGGCGGGCAGCGTCGCGCCGGATCGTCGCGAGGAGCCGCCGCTCCCAGCCCGAGTGGAAGAGGTCGAGCACGTACCCCCCGCGCCGGCCCGCCGCCCGTGCCAGCTCGCGCGCGTCCGCGAGCGTGTTGATGAACGACAGGTCCTGGCGCAGCGGATGGATCACCTCGATCGCGAGACGGATGCCGGCGGCCGTCGCCTCGGGAAGGAGACGCGCGTAGGCGTCACGATAGGCGCGCGCGGCCGCCTCCCAGGAAGCGCCGTCCCGGCCGCCGCTGATGACGAAGAGCGCGGCGCCGTCCAGGCGGTGCACCCACTCGATGGCGCGCCGGACCTGCTCGACGCCCCGGCGGATCGCACGCCCCTCGGTCCCGAACCAGCCGTACGAGCCCACGTGCGCGACCTCGAGCGCCGACGCGCGCAAGAGCCGGATCGCCCGCTCCACCCCGTACACGCCGAGCTTCGTGCTCGCGAGGCTGATCGACCGGAAGCCGAGCCGCTCCAGGTGCCGCACGTCCTCCTCGAGCGACCACCGCCGGAGCATGTAGTGGCCGATCGAGAGGCGCTCGTGCGCCTTCAGACCGGCCAGCGCTCGCGCAGCCACGGCAGGATGAGCTCGTCCGCGACGCGATCCTTCGGGTCCCCGAGCTTCGCTCCGTCGGCGCCGGCGGGCCGGAGGTAGTGATCCGCCCCCGCCAGCTCCGCGTACGTCTTGTCGCGTGCCGCCGACGCCTCGAACGCGCGCCGGCACTCGGAGGGATAGATGTCGGTGTCGGCGAGCGCGGCGATGACGAGCGTCGGCACGCGCACCTCGGGCAGCGTCCGCTCGAGCGCCGCGTTCGACTGGAGGCCCGACCAGGTCGACAGCCACCCGCGCGCGCTCATGACGCGCCCGAGCCCCTCGCCGTAGTTGCCGGCGATCGGGTCGCGGCCGTACGAGAAGATCGAGCCGAGCGGGCGCGGCGACGGCTCGAGGCTCGGGTCCAGGTAGCGCGGGTCGGCGAGCGTCCGGTAGACGAGGAGGTAGCGGCGCTGGAGCGCCAGGCGGGTCACGAGCGCGCGCTCGGCAGGCGCCATCCGGGCGCCGTCCTGCTTGAGCTTGGCGCGGAAGTACGCCGCCTCCTCGCACCAGCCGAGCGCCTGGCGGTCGATGCGCTCGCAGCGCGCGCGCTGCGCGGCGCGGAACTCGGCGAGGAAGTCGGCGGAGTAGCGCGACGCGCCCTCCGCCATCGGGCGGTAGCCGTTCCGCGGATCGTACATGTCGAGGCGCGGGTTCACGGCGGTGGGGCTCGCCTCGTCGATCACCGACGGATCGAGGCGGTCCAGGAGGAAGACGCCCTCGCCGAGATGCGCCGCGAGGAGCACCAGGCCGTCGGCGATCGGCATCTCGACCTCGCCGAGCGGCACGCGGTCGCCGGAGGGGGCGCGCGAGAGCCGCTCGGCCGGCGGCTTCCCAGACTCCGCCAGGTAGAAGGCGAAGAGCGAGCCGCCGCCCGAGTTCCCGAGCAGGACGACGCGGCGGAAGCCCCGCTCGCGGAGCCACGCCACGTTCCCCGCCACGTCGAGGAGGAGGCGCTCGTGGAGCGCGTCGGCGTCGTTGTTGAGACTCCGCGTCGGCGCGCCCAGGAACGCGTAGCCCGCGCCGACGAGCCTGGGCACGAGGTAGTGGCGGAAGAAGCCGACGCGCGGGTGCATGGCGAGGACGGCGACGTCGGGGTCCTTCCCCTGCGGCAGGTAGAGAATGCCCGCGCCGGTCGAGAGCCCGTCGGCCGCGAAGCCGTCCACGATCTCGCGCCGCACGGCCGCATCGAGCGCCACGTACTCGTGCGGGAAGCGGAGCCGCTCCGTCATCGCGTCATGGCGGCGCGCTCCTCGGCCGAGATGCCGAGCGCGCGGAAGGTCGCCGCGTCGAGCTCCTCGGCGCCGAGCGGGCGCCTCTGGTAGGTCACCTCGAGCTGCTCGCCGTCGGGGCCCTTGAAGTAGATCGAGACGCAGAAGCCGTGGTCGTAGGGGTGGGAGACGCGGATGCCGGCCTGCTTCACCCGGTCGCGGAGCGCGGCCTCTGCCGCCGCGTCGGGCACTTGGAGCGCCAGGTGGTGCATGGTGGCCACCGCCGAGGGGCTCCCGGGGTCCGCGGGATGAGTCACGCCCTCGCGCTTCTCGGGTGGCGCCGCGAACTGGATGAAGGAGAGCATCCGCCCGCCGCCCATGTCGAGGAAGGCATGCGAGGCCCCCGGCACCCCGTGCATCGGGAAGAGGCCAATTAGGCGCAGCCCGAGCACGCCGGTATAGAACTCGAGCGTCCGCTTCATGTCCGAGACGCTGAGCGCGATGTGATTGACGCCCTGGGTGGGGATCATGCGCCGTCCTGCCACGGTTCGGCGCCGGGCGGCAAGCCTTTGCAAGCGCGCGGGCCTGTGCCATGGATCCGGGAGTGGCTCGCGTGCTCGGCGACCTCCTCCGCACGGCCGCGCGCGCTGCGCCCGACGCCGAGGCCTTCCGCTACCGCGGCGAGCGCCTCACCTACCGCGACTGGGACACGCTGGCCGACGAGACGGCCGCGGCCCTCGCCGCGCGCGGCATCGGCCGCGGCGACGTGGTGGCGCTGCTCCTGCCGTCCACGCCCTTCTACCTGGTCGGCTACCTCGCCGCCGCGCGCCTCGGCGCGATCACGACCGGCATCAACGTGCGCTACCGGCGGACGGAGATCGGGCACATCCTCGGCCGCTCGGGCGCGGCCCTCCTGCTCGCCGTCGAGCGCTGGCACGACGCCGACTTCCGCGCCGCGGTGGAGGGGCTGCGCTCGGGGCTGCCCGAGCTCCGCGAGGTGGTCTGGCTCCCGGCCGCGCGCCTCGTCGCCAGCACGGCCGGGGCGGTCGCCGACCTGGGCGGGAGCGGCCCGGCGCCGGCCGCCGCGGTCGCCCCCGACGACCCGGTCGCCATCGTGTTCACGAGCGGCACGACCGGCGCGCCGAAGGGCGCCTGCTTCACGCACCGGAACCTCCTCGCCGTGGCGGAGATCGAGGGGCGCCGCTCCCCGCCCGGCGCCCCGGCGGCGGCGAAGCACCTCGCCGCCGGCCTCTCCTTCGCGCACGTGGGCACCATGGCGCGCATCGCGATCCAGCTCTCGCACCGGGGCGCGACGCTCATCCACGACGCCTTCGATCCGGCCGCCGTGCTCGAGACGATCGAGCGCGAGCGCCTCGACGCCCTGGGCGGCATCCCGACCCAGGTCATCATGCTGCTCGACCACCCCGACCGCGCCCGCCGCGACCTCTCGTCGCTCAAGAGCGTGCTCCTGGGCGGCGCGCCGTCCTCGCCCGAGCTGGTCCGCCGCGTGCGGGACGCGCTCGGTGTCGAGGTGAGCGTCCGCTACTCCTCGACCGAGGTGGCGATCGCGACCGCCTCGCTGGCCGACGATCCGCCCGAGCGGCTCGCGACCACGGTCGGACGGCCCACGCCGGGCGTCGAGCTCCGCATCGTCGACGAGCGGAACGCGCCCGTGCCCGCGGGAACGCCGGGCGAGGT
>JBKPBB010000133.1:0-10103 GCA_046744245.1 Thermodesulfobacteriota bacterium | reverse complement strand
TGATCGGCGGCTACGAGCCCGCGCGCCGCTTCGTCCTCGCCGCCATCCGCGCCGGCAAGGACGTGGTGACGGCCAACAAGGCGCTGCTCGCCGTGCACGGCGAGGAGATCGTCCGGGAGGCCGAGGCGCAGGGCGTCCGGCTCGCCTTCGAGGCGAGCGTCGGCGGCGGCATCCCCATCCTGCGCACGCTGAAGGAGGGGTTGGCGGGCGACCGGACGGTCGCCGTCTACGGCATCGTCAACGGCACCTGCAACCACATCCTCACCACCATGACGCGCGAGGGCCGGAGCTTCGCGGACGTGCTCGCCGAGGCGCAGCGCCTGGGGCTCGCCGAGGCCGACCCCTCGACCGACATCGACGGGGTCGACTCGGCGCACAAGCTCGCGCTGCTCACCACGCTCGCCTTCGGCGTGGTACCGCGCTTCGAGCGCATCCCGACCGAGGGCATCCGGCGCATCGAGGCCGTGGACATCGCCTTCGCGCGCGAGCTCGGCTACACGATCAAGTTGCTCGCCATCGCGCGCGACGGCCGCGACGCGGTCGAGGCGCACGTGCAGCCGACCATGATCCCGCACGGCCATCTGCTGGCCGACGTGGGCGGCAACTTCAACGCGATCTTCGTGCGCGGCGCGGCGCTCGGCCCGACCATGTACTACGGCCAGGGGGCGGGGGCGCTGCCCACCGCGACCGCGGTGATCGCGGACCTGATCGCCGCCGCCCGCGACCGGTCGATGGGCTCCGGGGTGCGCGTGCCGCCCTGGGGCGTGCCGCAGCGGACGCTCCGCCGCCTTCCCATCCGCCCGCTCGCGGAGCTGGAGGGCGAGTACTACCTGCGCGTCATGGCGCTCGATCGGCCGGGGGTGCTGGCCCGCATCGCCGGCATCCTCGGCCGGTGCGACATCTCGATCGCCTCGGTGCTCCAGCGCGAGCGGCGCGCCGGCACCACGGTGCCGATCGTGCTGCGCACCCACCACGCGCGCGGCCGCGACCTGACGCGCGCGCTCGCCGCGATCGACAAGCTCGCCGTCGTCCGTGGCCGTCCGGTCGCGATCCGGATCGAGGAGGGGCTGGTGTGACGCGCGGCTCCGGCGCTCGCGTGAGCGAAGACGACGGCTGCGTGTTGGCCATGATCGGTATCGATGAGCAGCTGCAGCCGGCGATCCTGGCAGGGAGGGAAGCGAACAGTGTAAGCTGTGACCGAGCGCCCGCCGGGGGGCGGAGGGCTCGAGCGAGTGGGAGGGGCCGATGGGCTACGAGATCCGCGCCATGTCCTTCGCCGAGATCATGGACACCGGATTCCGGATCGTCCGCCAGCACTTTGGGCTGATCATCGGCATCGCCGCGGCACTCTACGTGCCCGTCGCGATCCTGGGCGCGCTGGTCGCGCCCGAGCCCGTGCCGGGGGCCGGGCCGTGGGCGAGCGTGGACGCCGGGCGCGTGGGCTTCCTGATCGGCCTCGGGCTCTACGCGATCATCGTGTCGCCGATCGTGTCGGCGGCCATCACCTTCGCCATCGGCGAGATCTACGTCGGCCGGAGCGCCTCGGTCGGGCAGTCGCTGCGCGTGGGCGCCTCCATGCTGCTGCCGATCGTCGGCACGTCGCTCCTGGTCGGCATCTGCGTGATGCTCGGCTTCGTCCTGCTGGTGATTCCGGGCGTGTATCTGTTTCTCTCCTTCCTCCTCGTCTGGCAGGTCATGGTGCTCGAGCGGAGGTACGGCGTCACGGCGATGCGCAGGAGCCGGGAGCTGATGCGCGGGAGCCTCGTCCGCGGCTTGGGGATCACCCTCGCGGGGGCCATCATCGTGAGCGTCGTCGGGGGCGCGATCGGTCTCGTGGTGGGACACATCCCGCTGCTCGGGCCGATCGGGGAAGGGCTCGCCCGGGCGGCTGGCGTCGCCTACACGTCGGCGGTCGCCGTGGTCCTCTACTTCGACATCTGCTGCCGCAAGGAGGCGTTCGACCTGGAGCATCTCGCGCGCCTCGTCGCGGGCTCCGCGGGCTCGGTCGAGGTCGGCTAGGAGCGCATGACCGCGCTGCCCGCGCCGTCGGACGAGCATGTCCGGGCCCTCGCCGTCACGATCCTCAAGCGAAGCGAATTCGCGTTCTGGCACGACACGCCGGGGCTCATCTCCTTCCTGGCCTGGCTGTCCGGGCTGTGGGAGACCGACCCCGCGCTCTACTGGGCGATGCTGCTCGGCCTGGTCGCGGTCGCGCTGCTGCTGCTCGCGCACGTCGCCTGGGCGGTCCGGCGCGCGCTCGCGGTGCCTGCGCCGGCCCGGCCGCCGCGTCCGGACACGGCGGCCCCGCCGTTCCTCGAGGAGGCGGACGCGCTGGCGCGGCGGGGCATGTTCCTCGAGGCCGCGCGCCGGGTCCAGCTCGCCGCCCTCGACCTCCTCCTCCGCGCTCGCGTGCTCGAGCTCGGGCGGTCCGATCCGAACCGGACCCTCCGGGGACGGCTCCGGGACGCGGCCCTGCCGGAGGCGGAGCGTGGAGACCTCCTCGCGCTCATCGACTGGCTGGAGCAGCGGTGGTTCCGGGACCGGAGCGAGGAGCGCGAGCTCTACGACCGGTGGCGGTCGCTGCACGCGCGCCTCGGGGCGGTGCTGAAGCCCGCATGAGGCGGAGCGGGCTCATCGCGCTCGCCGCGGCGTGCGGCCTCCTCGTGCTCGCCGGCATGCTCTACCCGGACGCGAAGCGCCCCGAGCAGTCGCTCACCACCTTCGGCACCGGTCCCTGGGGCTACCGCGCCGTCTTCGACCTGCTCACCGAGCTCGGGTTCCCGGTCGTGCGCACGCACGAGCCGCCCGAGAAGCTCGCCCCGGACGCGACCGTCTGGTGGATCGAGCCGGCGGAGCTCTGCCGGTCGGTTCCCGGCGGCGGCTGGCGGGGCGAGCCGTGGGTCCGGGCGGGCGGGACGGCGGTGCTCTTCCTCGCCCCGGGGGCGGGGGAGGACGCCGGCTGCGCGCTCCTCGAGGATGTGGTCCTGCCCCGCCGCGTCGCGGACACGTCCGGCGGCACCGGCCCGGGCGTCGCGAGGGGCGAGCGCCCGGCGACGGCGCACCGAGTGAGCGGCGACGCCCTGCCGCGCGCGCGGGTCGAGGTCCCGGGCCTCCTCACCTTCGCGGACGCGGGCGACTGGAGGGTGAGGGCGGTCAGCGCGGAGCGTCCGCTCGTGCTCGAGCGCGCGCTCGGCGCGGGGCGCATCGTCGCGGTCGCCGACGCCACCGTGCTCCGCAACCAGTCGCTCGACCGCGGGGACGCGGCGCCGCTCGTGGTCGACCTCGTGCGGGCATTCGGCGTGCCGCGCTTCCACGAGGGCGGCGAGGGCCCGCGCGCGCGGCGCAGCGCGGCGGCCTACCTCGCGACCTCGCCCGCGCTGCTCGTGTTCTGCGGGCTCGCGCTCACCGGCGTGCTCTTCGCCTGGCAGGGGAACCTGGTGCCGCCGCGCGCGCTCCCCGGCCCGGGGACGGACACGCCCGGCCTCGACGCGTTCGTCGACTCGCTGGCGGCGCTCTATGCCGGCACGCGCGACCACGCGCGCGTGCTCGAACGCTACCGCGAGCTCGCCGCGGCGCGGCTCCGCCGCCACTTCGGCATGCCGCCGGAGACACCGGTCGGCGTCCTCGCCGAGCGGCTCGCGCGTGATCGCCGGCTCGCGCCGGGCGCGCTTCGCCTCTTGGTGGAGGGCGCACCGATGGCGGGAGAGCGCGGGCTCCGCGAGGCCGTGCGCGTGCTCGACGCGCTCGTCCGGGAGGCGAGCGCGTGACCGGCAGCCGGCCGGAGGACGTCGCGGCGATCGCCGAGCGCTACGGCGCGCTGCGCGCGGCCGTGGGCGGCGTGGTCGTGGGGCAGGAGTCGGCCGTTCGCCTCGCCTTCGTCACGCTCCTCTGCTCGGGCCACAGCCTCATCGAGGGCGTGCCGGGCGTGGCGAAGACCCTCCTCGTGCAGACGCTCGCGGCCGCCGTCGACGTGCGCTTCGGGCGCGTGCAGTTCACGCCCGACCTGATGCCGAGCGACATCATCGGGACCTCGATCCTCGACCCGCGCGCGGGCGATGCGCGCTTCCGGCCCGGGCCGCTGTTCACCGACCTCCTGCTCGCGGACGAGATCAACCGCGCCTCCGCCAAGACCCAGGCCGCGCTGCTCGAGGCGATGCAGGAGCGGGCCGCGACGGTCGACGGGACGCGGCATCCCCTCGGCCCGCACTTCGCGGTGTTCGCGACCCAGAACCCGGTCGAGCAGGAGGGCACCTATCCGCTCCCCGAGGCGGAGCTCGACCGCTTCCTCTTCAAGATCGTGATCGAGTACCCGAGCGAGGAGGAGGAGGCCGCCATCCTCACCCTGCATCACGCGGGCGACCGTGCGCCGAGCTCGGTGGGGCACGTGCTCCGCACCGACGAGCTCGAGCACGCCCGCGAGGTCGTGCGCGGGGTCGTCGTCCAGGACGACGTGGTGACGTACGTCGGGGCCCTGGTGCGCGCGACGCGCCAGGACCTGCACTTCGCGCTCGGCGCCTCGCCGCGCGCCGGGGTGATGCTGCTGCGCGCGGCGAAGGCCAACGCCGCCCTCGAGGGGCGCGACTACGTGCTCCCCGAGGACGTGCAGGCGATGCTCGCGCCGACCCTCCGCCACCGCGTGCAGCTCGACCCCGCGGCCGAGGTCGAGGGACTCGTCCCGGACAAGGCGCTCGAGGGAACGCTGCGCAGCGTCGCGGTCCCGCGGTGAGGGTCGGGCCCGATCGGAGGCTCGTCGGCGCGGCTGCGGCGTGGACGGCCGCCGCGATGGCAGTCGTGGTGTGGCCGGCGCTGTGGCCCGCGCTCGCCGGAGGCCTCGTCCTGCTCGGCGCGCTCGCCGCCTGGGACCTGATGCTGCTCCGACGGCGGCCGCCGCTCGGGCTCGCGCGGCGCCTCCCCGGGCGCGCCTTCGTCGGCCGCGAGGCGGAGATCGGCCTCACGGTGGAGAATCCGGGCCGCGAGCCGGTCGCGCTGGAGGTGATAGACGAGGTCCCCGCCGACCTGACGGCCGAGGAGCCGCACTTTGCCGGCGTGCTCGTGCCCCCGGCGGCGAGCGTGACGCTCTGCTACCCGATCCGCCCGTCGGTGCGCGGCGATCGCCGGCTCGGGGCGTCGATCGCGCTCGAGACCTCGCCGCTCGGGCTCCTCCGCCGCCGCACGGTCGCCGGCGCGGGCGCGGTGCTGGCGGTCCATCCGGACGCGACCCGCTATCTCCGTCCGGAGGCGCTCGCTCCGAAGCGCGTGCTCGCGGCCATGGGCGTCCGTCCCTCCCGGCGGCGCGGCGAGGGCATGGAGTTCGAGTCGCTGCGCGACTACGTGCCGGGGGACGACCCGCGCCGCGTGGACTGGGCGGCGTCGGCGCGCCGGGGCCGCTTCGTGACGCGCCTCTTCCAGCACGAGCGGAACCACACGGTGCTGATCGCGCTCGATACGAGCCGCCTGATGGGCGGGCGGGTCGGCGCGCGCACCAAGCTCGACTACGCCGTCGACGGCGCGCTCGGGCTGGCCTACGCGGCACTCACCGCGGGGGACCGCGTCGGCATGGTGGTCTTCGACCGCGAGGTGCGCGGGCACCTGCGGCCGCGCGCGCATCGGAGGGCGCTCGGCCTCTTCGTGGAGCTCCTGCGCGGGACCGAGGCGCACGCGGTGGAGGCCGACTATCGCGCGCTGGCGCGCGAGGTGGGGGCGCGACAGCGCCGCCGGGCGCTGGTCGTCGTCCTCACCGACTTCGTGGAGGTCGATGCGGCCTCCCTCGTCGCGCCGCTGGTGCTGCTCGCCCGGCGCCACCGCGTCCTGCTGGTCGCGCTCCGCGACCGCGCGTACGAGGCGCTCGCGCCCACCGCCCCGCTCGGCGCCGACGGCCCGCTCGACCTCTACCGCCGCATCGTCCTCGACGAGCTGCTGCGCGAGCGGGAGGCGGCGCTCGGCCGGCTGCGCCGGGGCGGACTCGAGACCGTCGACCTGCTGCCGGAGGCGATCACGGCCGAGGTGCTGAACCGCTACCTGGCGATCCGCCACGGACCGGAGCGATGAGCTCGCCGAGCCACGCGGCGTCGACCGGCACGCGGCGGGAGAAGCGCCGCACCGCGAGGAGGGCGGCCACGAGCCCGGCGGCGAAGACGGCGGCGATCCCCAGGCGCGGCGCGGTGCCGAGCGCCGACTCGCGGACGAAGCTCTCGGCGAGGGCCGCGAGGGCGAAGAGCGGGATGGAGCCGGCGAAGAGGAGGAGGGCGGGGTTCACGGCCTCGCGCAGCGCCCGCCGCCGGCCCTGCCGTCCCGGCCGGGCGACGGCGCCGCCGAGGCAGAGCCCGGCGGCGGCGCAGAGCGTGATCGCGGTCAGCTCGGGGATGCCGTGGGGCAGGATCCAGGCGAGGAAGTCGAGGGGGAGCGGGTCGCGGAAGAAAATCGCGGCGAAGGCCCCGAGCACGATCCCGTTGTAGAGATGCAGCAGCACGGTCGGCACGCCGCCCAGCATCCCGGTCGCGAAGGCGAGCAGCCCCACGCGCGTGTTGTGCGCGAAGAGCTGGGAGCCGAAGAACGCGTTGATCGTCGCCGGTACGGAGCCCCGGCCGAGGAAGTCGGCGCGCGCCTGTGGGGAGGCGATCAGCCGGTCGATCCCGTCCGGCGTGTAGCCCGCGCCCCCCGGCATGAAGGCGTGCAGCGACTGCGGGTCCCGCCAGGCAAGCGCGCCGCCGAGCGCGATGCCGGTCAGCAGGAGCCCCCAGGCGAGGAGCTGGACGCGCCAGGTCCGGCCGAGCGCGTCGGGGAGCCAGACGAGGAAGAGCGTGCGCAGCGACCGCTCGGAAGGGGGCGGGACGTAGAGGAAGGAGTAGGCGCGGACGCAGAGGGCGTTCAGGTGGCGGATCGCCGCCGGGTCGTCGTCGCGCTCGCGCAGCCGCGCCAGCCGCGCGGTGTGCGTGCGATAGAGCCGGCCGAGCTCGCTCAGCTCGTCGAAGGGGAGGCCTCCCGCGCGCAGGCGCTCGCAGCGGTCGAGCAGCGCCGCGAAGCGCTCGGTCTCGCGCCGGGCATCGTCCGCGGTCGAGGGCGGGATGGCTGACAAGGAGCGCCACGACACCACCGCGGGCGAGGCCGGTCAAGTCGTCCGCGCGCCCGAGCAGGTGGCGCTCTACCTCCCGGTCGCGGGCCCGACCAGCCGGATGCTCGCCTATGCCGTCGACTACGTCGTGATCCTGCTCCTGCAGTTCGCGGCGCTGGTCCTGCTGGTGCTGGCGGCGCCCTTCGTCGGGCGGCTGGCGCTCAACGCCTTCTACACCGCCCGCGAGCATCCGGAGAAGATCCAGGAGCTCGTGTTCACCTTCCTCGGGATCTTCCTGGTGATCCAGCTGCTCATCGAGTCGAGCTACTTCGTCTTCTGCGAGATGACGACCGGCGGGCGCTCGCTCGGCAAGGCGCTGATCGGGCTCCGCGTCGTGCGCGACGGCGGGTTCCCGATCTCGCTGCGCGAGTCGCTGGTCCGCAACCTGCTGCGCATCGTGGACGTCCTGCCCTGGTACTACACCGTGGGACTCGTCAGCGTCGTGCTCTCGCGCGACGGCAAGCGCCTGGGCGACTTCGCCGCGGGCACGATCGTCGTGCGCCTCGACCGGCCCGAGCCCGCGCCGCCCCTGGCCGACGCGGCGCCCGAGGCGAGCGCGGGGTTCCGCTTCGAGCGCAGCCAGATCATGCGCCTCGGGCCGAACGAGCTCGCGCTGCTCCGCCAGACGCTGCGCCGGCTCGCTGCGCTCCCGCCCGAGCGTGCCGCGGAGGTGCTCGAACGGGCGGCCCTCGCGCTGAGCGCGCGGATCGGTTACGGCCCGGTCGCGGCGGAGGAGCGCGAGGCCTTCCTGCGGGCGCTGCTGCATGCCGCGCGTGTCCGCTGACGTGCTGCCGCCCTTCGCTGGCAACCCGGCCAGGTTTGATACAGTATCGACGCGTGAGCCCGCCGATCGCCGCGCGCCGCATGCCCGCCCGGGAGTGCCCGGCGTGAGCGCCGCCCGCGTCTGGGGCGGCCTGATCGAGCACTATCGCGACCGCCTCCCGGTCAAGAGCAGCGACAGGGTCGTCACGCTGAACGAGGGGAACACCCCCCTCGTGCGCGCCGACCGCCTGGCGGCCGTGGTGGCGCCCGGCATCGAGCTGTATCTCAAGTGCGAGGGGCAGAACCCGACCGGCTCCTTCAAGGACCGCGGCATGACGGTCGCGGTCACCAAGGCGCTCGCGGAGGGCGTGGAGGCGATCATCTGCGCCTCCACGGGCAACACCTCGGCCTCCGCCGCCGCCTACGCGGCGCGCGCCGGCGTCCGCGCCTACGTGGTCGTCCCGCAGGGCAAGATCGCGCTCGGCAAGCTCTCGCAGGCCGTCATGCACGGCGCGCGGGTGATCCAGATCGACGGCAACTTCGACCAGGCGCTCCGCCTGGTGCGCGACGTGAAGGAGCGCTACCCGACGCGGCTGGCGCTCGTGAACTCCGTCAACCCGCACCGCATCGAGGGCCAGAAGACGGCCGCCTTCGAGATCTGCGACGCGCTCGGCCGCGCGCCCGACTACCACCTCCTGCCGGTCGGCAACGCGGGCAACATCACCGCCTACTGGAAGGGCTACACCGAGTACGAGGCGGCGGGCGTGATCGACCGGCTGCCGCGCATGATGGGCTTCGAGGCGGCGGGCGCGGCGCCCATCGTCCTCGGGAGGGTGATCGACGAGCCCCGAACCGTCGCGACCGCCATCCGCATCGGCAACCCGGCGAGCTGGAAGGCCGCCGAGGCGGCGCGCGACGAGTCGGGCGGCGCGATCGAGGCGATCAGCGACGACGACATCCTGGCCGCGTACCGTCTCCTCGCGCGCAGCGAGGGCGTGTTCGCCGAGCCGGCCTCGGCGATCTCGCTCGCCGGGGCGCTCAGGCTCGGGGCGAGCGGGCGCCTGCGGCCGCGCGACGTCCTCGTGCTCACCTTGACGGGGCACGGGCTCAAGGACCCCGACACGGCGATCGCCAACTCCGAGGCCGCGCTCTCCATTGCCCCCGACCTCGCACGGCTGGCCGCCGTGCTGGAGCTGGACTAGGAGACTCCCGAGACCGGTGACGGCGATGAAGTACGTGGTTCTCCAGGGCGATGGGATGGCCGACGAGCCGATCGCGGAGCTGGGCGGCAAGACGCCGCTCGAGTACGCGCGCACCCCGAACCTCGACCACATGGCCTCGCGCGGCATCCTGGGGCTGACGCGCACCATCCCGCGGGGTTTCCCGCCGGGGAGCGACGTGGGCACCATGTCGGTCCTCGGCTACGATCCGGCGCGCTACCACACCGGCCGCTCGCCCATCGAGGCAGCGAGCATGGGGGTCGAGCTCGGTGCCGACGACATCGCCTTCCGCTGCAACCTGGTGACGCTCGAGACGCCCGAGGGCGGCGCGGAGATCATGCGCGACTTCGCGGCCGGCCACCCGCCGAGCGAGGAGGCGGCCGAGGTCGTCCGCGACATGAATCGCGCGCTCGGCCGCGACGGCCTCGAGTTCCACCCCGGCGTCAGCTACCGCCACCTCCTCGTGTGGCGCGGCGGCGAGAGCCGCATGCGCACCACGCCGCCGCACGACCTCTCCGACAAGCCGGTGGCGAGGCACTTCCCCGACGGCCCCGGGGCCGAGGTGCTCCGCGACCTGATGGAGCGCTCGCGGCGCTTCCTGGCCGAGCATCCCCTCTGCCAGGCGCGCGCGGCGCGCGGCGAGCGCGTGCCGACCTCGATCTGGCTCTGGGGGCAGGGCAAGCGCCCGCGGGTGCCGACGCTGCGCGAGCGCTTCGGCGTCGAGGGCTCGGTCATCGCCGCCGTCGACCTGGTGAACGGCCTCGGCGTGCTGGCGGGGCTCAAGAGGATCGCCGTGCCGGGCGCCACCGGGTTCCTCGACACGAACTTCCGCGGCAAGGCCGAGTACGGGCTGCGCGCCCTCGCGGAGCGCGACTTCCTCTTCCTGCACGTCGAGGCGCCCGACGAGGGCGGCCACATGGGCGACGCGCAGAAGAAGGTCGAGGCGATCGAGAACGTGGACGAGAAGGTGATCGGCCCGCTGCTCGAGGGGTTGCGGGCGACGGGCGGCG
>JBKPBB010000126.1:0-3520 GCA_046744245.1 Thermodesulfobacteriota bacterium | reverse complement strand
ATCAAGAGCCGGGTGGCACGGGCGTGCCGGCTCCTGGCGAAGGCCGCCGCCGCGACCCCGGGAAGCGCCGCAGCGCGGACGGCCGAGCGACGGGAGCGGAAGAGCTGGCAGAGGGCGGCAAGGCTGCTGCAGAGCGGTCGGCAACCCGGGCTCGCATCGGACTGCCGCCAGGCGCTCGTGGGAGCGCTCGAGGCGCGGGCAGCCGCGCCCTAGTTCACCACCTGCTTGCGCAGCGCGAACCGCACCAGCTCGGCCGTCTTGTGGAGGTCGAGCTTCTTCATGATCTGCTTGCGGTGGGTCTCGACCGTGTTCAGGCTGAGCGAGAGCGTGGTCGCGATCTCCGAGTTGGTGCGCCCCTCGGCGATGAGCTGGAGGATCTCGCGCTCCCGCCCCGTGAGCCGCGTCAAGTCGTCGTCGTCCCCCGGCGGTTGATCGCCGAGGTAGTCGTTGAGCAGCATGCGCGAGACCTCGGCGTTGAAGAACGACCCGCCGCGGCCGACCACCTTGACCGCCTTCACGAGATCGGTGTCCTCGGCGTCCTTCACCAGGTAACCGCGCGCGCCCGCCTTCAGGCTCTGGCGAACGAACATGCGGTCGGTGTGCATGGTGAGGATGAGCACCTTGGCGTCCTTCTCCTGCTTGAAGATGCGGCGCGTCGCCTCGATCCCGTTCAGCTCGGGGAGCGTCAGGTCCATCAACACCACGTCGGGCTGCAGGCGCTCGGTGAGTTCGACCGCGGTGCGGCCGTCGCCGGCCTCACCGACGACCTCGATCTCCTCGTCGGTGGCGAGGATGCAGCGCAGCCCCTGTCGGACGATGGTGTGGTCGTCCACCAGCAACACGCGGATCCGGTCCATCACGCCCTGCATGAAAGCATATCTCGTCGGTCTTTGCTTCATGGCACAGCGCCTGCGGGCGCGGGAAAGCGCGGAAAAATGGGGGAGCCGACCGAAGAATAATGGGGGAGCGGGCCTTCACCCGGGCTGCTCGGGGGTGACCGTGGCCGGGCGGGGGGTCAGTCCTCGCCCGAGCCCCGCCGAGGGGCGACGAAGCCGAGCTGCCGGAGCTTCGCCCACAGCGATTCGCGCGTCATGCCCAGGCTGCGCGCCGTGGCGGCGCGGTGATAGCCGTGCTCGCGGAGCCGTGCGCGGATGGTCGCGAGCTCGACCTCGCGCACGATCTCCTTGAGCGGGCGCGCACCGCCCCCCGCTGCCGGGGGCGCGCCCTCGACGATCCACGCGGCGAGGAGGTCGGGCGTGATGCGCTCGCCCGGCTCCGCGCACAGGACGAGCCGGTGGATCTCGTTCTCCAGCTCGCGCACGTTGCCGGGCCACGGGTAGCGCTCGAGGAGCCGGAGCGCGCGCGGGTCGAAGCCGGGGAGCTTCTTCGCCTCCTGGGCGCTGATCCGCTCGAGCAGGTGCAGCGCGAGGAGCCGGATGTCTGCGCGGCGCTCGCGCAGCGCCGGGAGCCGGATCGGGAAGACGCGCAGCCGGTAGTAGAGGTCCGGGCGGAAGCGGCGTTCGCGGGCCGCCTGCCCGAGGTCGCCGTTGCTCGCCGCGATCACGCGCACGTCGACCTTCCGCCCGCCGTTGCCGCCCACCGGCCGCACCTCGCCGTCCTGCAGCACGCGCAGGAGCTTCGCCTGGACGGCGGGGCTCGCCTCGCTCACCTCGTCCAGGAAGAGCGTCCCCCCGTCGGCCTCTTCGAAGAGGCCGCGCCGCGCCCGCTCGGCGCCGGTGAAGGCGCCGCGCAGGTGGCCGAAGAGCTCGCTCTCGAGGAGCCCCTCGGGGAGCGCGGCGCAGTTCTGGGCGAGGAAGGGGCCACGCGCGCGCGGGCCGTGATAGTGGATGGCGCGCGCGAAGAGCTCCTTGCCCGTCCCGGTCTCGCCCTCGAGCAGCACCGTCACCCGCGTCTCTGCCGCGCGCTCGGCCAGGAAGAGGGCGTGCTCGATGGCGGCGCTCTCGCCGATGATGCCGTCGAGGCGGTAGCGCTCGCGCAGCTCGCGGCGGAGCCGGCTCGCCTCGCGCCGCGAGGAGCGCAGCGCGCTCCGGTAGCGCGCCGCCGCCCGCTCGAGCTCGCGGCGGCCGAGCGCCTCGCGCACCACCACCGGCACGGTGACGAGGTACTTGCCGTGCTTGACGAGGTAGTCGCTCGCGCCGAGCTTCATCGCCTCGACCGCCACCTCCTCCGAGCCGGCGCCGGTGATCACGACGACCGGCAGGTCGGGATGGCGTTGCCGGATCTTGCGCAGGCACTCGAGCCCGTCGGCGTCGGGCAGGCGGTAGTCGAGGAGGACGCAGTCGACCTGGTGGGCGGCGAGATGCTCGAGGCCGTCGCGGGCCGAGCCCGCGACCGTCACCTCGAACGGGTCGCTCCCCGCGCCGAGCGCACCCGCGAGGAGACGGGCCGTCTCGGCGCTATCCTCGATCAGCAGGACGCGCGCCGGCATGCGCGTGCTCCTTCCAGAACGCGACGATCGTCTCGCGCAGGGCCTGCACGCGCGAGGGCTTGACGCGGAACTGACGTGCTCCCGCGGCGTGCGCCGCGGCCGCGTCCTCCTCCCAGTCGGCCTGGCTCATCACCAGCACGGGGATGGTGGCGAGCTCGGCGTCCGCGCCGAGCTGCCGGAGCACCGCCGGCGCGTCCATGTCGGGGAGATGGAAGTCGAGCACGATGAAGGCGGGGCGCGGCGCGTCGGCAAAGGGCGGCTGGCGCCCGAGGAAGGCGAGCGCGTCGGTGCCGTTCTCCACCGTGTGCACCGCGAACGCCTCCGCGAGCACGGCGCGCGCCGCACGGAGAAAGCCCTGATTGTCGTCGACCACGAGCACCGACACGGCCCCGGCCATCGCTACCCCCCTCCGTCCGCGGGCAGGCGGATCGTGAAGCAGCTCCCCGCGCCGGGCGCGGACTCGAGCGCGACGCTGCCCCGATGCGCCTCGACGATGCGCTTGACGATCGCCAGGCCGACGCCCGTGCCGCCGACCGCGCGGCCGTCGACCTCCTGCTCCTGCGCCGGCACCCGCCCGAAGAGCTCGAAGATGCCGCGGTGGTAGGCGGGCGGGATGCCGATGCCGTTGTCGCGCACCGAGAGGCGGACGCTGCCGTTCTCGACCCCGCCCGACACCGCGATCTCGCCGTGCTCGGCGGCGACGTACTTGACCGCGTTGCCGAGCAGGTTGCTCACCACGTGCTCGAGCTTGCGCGCCTGACCCCACACGCGCGGCAGGGGGCCGACCGCGACCCGGACCCCCTTGGCGGCGATCTGGGGTTGGAGCGTCTCGAGCGCCCGCTCGACCAGCCCGCCCAGCTCCGTCCAGGCCGGGGCCTCGGGCTGCGAGGTGATGCGGAACAGCTCGAGCAGGTCGCGGATCATGTCCTCGGTGCCGCCCGCCAGGCGCACGATGCGCTCCAGGTCCTCGCGGCCCTCGGCCGCGAGCCCCGTCCCTTCGCGCTGCAGGAGCAGGTCGGCGATCAGCAGGATCGCGCTGAGCGGGCTCTTCAGATCGTGCGTGACGGTGTA
>JBKPBB010000419.1:0-4096 GCA_046744245.1 Thermodesulfobacteriota bacterium | reverse complement strand
GAACTGGACGGAGTCGTCGCCCTGCCAGCTGCCCAGCACCTCGTCGATCGCGATCAGATGATTCACGGCGCCCGCGGGGCGCGCCACGAGCGTGACCAGGACCGCGACCAGCGCTGCCGGACGGACGCTCAGGGGTGCTTGAGGACCTTGAGCGGGTACGTGCCCGTGAAGTTGCGCTCGATCCAGTCCGGCGTCTCGGACGGCTCCACGTACCAGTCCGTCGGGCACATGGTGAGGATCTCGACGAAGGAGAACCCCTCGCCCTGGAGCTGGACGCGGAAGGCCTCTCCCAGGATGCGCTTCGTCCACGCGATGGCGGCCGGCGTGTGCATCGCGCCACGCGCGACGTAGGCCGAGCCGTCCACCTGGGCGATCAGATCCGCGATCTTGATCGGGTAGCCGTGCTGCTCCGCCACCCGGCCCGTGTCCATCGTGGTCTTGGTGCGCTGGCCGAGCACGCTGGTGGTGGTCATGTGCCCGCCCGTCTCGCCGAAGACGCCGTTGTTGAGCAGCACGGCGGTGAACTTCTCGCCCCGGGCCGCGCTGTGGATGATCTCCTGCAGGCCCTCGGAGACCATGTCGCCGTCGCCCTGCAGGGTGAAGACGAAGCGATCGGGCAGCACGCGCTTGGCGCCGGTCGCGACCGAGGGCGCGCGCCCGTGCAGCGCCTGCAGGACGTCGATGTCGATGATCCCCGGAAAGGCGGTGTAGCAGCCGATGCCGCACACGCAGATCGTCCGCTCCGCCACGTCGAGCTCCGCCAGCAGCTCGAGGATGGTGCGCAGCGCGAGCGGCTCGCCGCAGCCCGGACAGAGCGAGTGGTGCGTCGAGAGGAGGAGATCGGGCTTGGCCGAGACCTTCTTCAGCGCAGGCCCGCTCATGCCGCCGCCTTGCCGCGATAGACCTCGGTGATCTTCGCGATGATGCTGGCCGGCTGGAGCGCCGGCCCCACGCCGAAGCCCGAGGGATCGTGGCTGATGCCGCCGATCGGCACGACCGGCACCGTGCCGAGCGCCGCGAGGCGCACGTCGTCGATCATCTGCCCGGCGTTCTGCTCGAAGACGGCGAGCGCGCGCACGCGCCGGGCGGCCGCGGCCACCGTCTCGGCCGGGAAGGGCCAGAGGGAGATCGGCCTCACCCAGCCGACCTTCATGCCCTGCGCGCGACAGGCGTGCACCGCGTATTTGACGAAGCGCGCCGGCGAGCCGAAGGCGACGACCGCGACCTCGGCGTCGTCGAGGAGCCCGGTCTCCGCACGCGTCTCGGCCGCGATGATGCGCGGCAGCTTGGCGGCGATCGCCTGGTAGTGGTCGCCCGGCTTCAGGTCGAGCTTCTCGGGAGAGCCGAGCGGCGTCACGTTGAGCGACGCGCGGCTGCCCTTGCCGGTCGCGGCCCACGTCTTCGGCGGGAGGTCGCTCTCGTCGCGCTTGCGGAACTCGACCGCTTCGGAGGTGTGGCCGAGGACGAAGTCGCCCAGCACGAGCGCCGGGTTGCGCCACTTGTCGGCGAGGTAGAAGGCGAGCATCACGAGATCGACCGCCTCCTGCACCGTGGAGGGCGCGAGGACGAGGTGGCGGTAGTCGCCGTGCCCGCCGCCCCGCGTCGCCTGGAAGTAGTCGCCCTGCCCGCGCATCATGTTGACGATCACGCACGGGATCTCCGCGTTGGCGAGCTCGGCGAAGGACTCCTGCATGAGGCTGATGCCCTGCCCGGTCGACGCGATCATGGCGCGCACGCCGCAGCCGGCCGCGCCCCATACCATGTTGATCGCCTCGAGCTCGCTCTCGGCGTTCATGCACACCCCGCCCACCTGCGGCAGACGGTGCGACATGTACTCGAGGATCTCGGTCGAAGGCGTGATCGGATAGCCGGCGTAGAAGCGGCAGCCCGCCTGGATGGCCGCCTCGGCGATCGCGTGGCTTCCCTCCATGAGCACCCTAGTCATGGTCACGTCCCGCACACCGCATCGCAGCGCGCTCGTTCATGCGGCTCCCCGGTACACCTCGAAGCAGTAGTCGGGGCAGATCTTGTAGCAGAGCTCGCAGCCGGTGCAGCCGTCGAGGAGGAGCGGATAGCGGTAGCCCATGCGGTTCGTGTCCTCGGACATGACCAGCACGCGCGGCGGGCAGACCTCGACGCAGAGCACGCAGCCCTTGCACGTCTCGATGTCGATCGTGACCGTCGCGGGCTGACGCGGCATCGTGCCGAGCCGTAACACGCGGGTCCCGGAGGGTCAACGACTCGACGGGGTTTCCTCGGCCCAGGCGAGGACGCGACCCGCCGGAACGACGTGCTCCGCGCCGCGCGCGATGCAGGCGGTGTTCGCGTCGATCAGCTTCCGGCGGTGCGGCGGCAGCACCTCGCCGAGCGCGGCGTGCAGCGACGCGATGGCGACGAGCCCGGTCGCCGCGGCGAGCGCGCCGAGCGCGACCATGCTGGCGCCCATCGGCTGCCCCATCGCCTTCGCCATCTCGGTGGCCGGCACGGCGATGTGGCGGACGCCGTCCCACGCGGGCGGCGCGTGCACCAGGGTCGAGTTGAAGACGAGCACGCCGCCGCGCTCGGCCTTCCGGCCGAGCGCGGGCAGCCCCTCGGGATGCATGGCGAGCACGGCCCAGGCCGACGGGACGATCGGCGGCGTCACGATCTCCCGGTCGGCGATGACGACCGTCGACTCGCTCGAGCCGCCACGGATGGTCCCCATGAAGAGGCCGAACATCATGACCTGCTTCTCCTCGCGCATGGCGGCCTGCGCGAGCAGCTTGGCGACCAGCTGGATGCCCTGCCCGCCGATGCCGGTCATGATGACCGCGTGCTCCACGCGTATCGCGGTTAGCACCGCGCGCCCGCGAGGGTCAACGCGGCGCCTCCGCGGCCGGGGCGTCCGTTCGATAGTGACGCAGCTCCGGCAGCGCCGCCGCCACGATCCCCAGCACGAGGAGGGAGGCCACCCCGCCGCTCACCACCGAGAAGGGCGCGCTGGTGAGGGCGGCGACGAAGCCCGACTCGGCGGCGCCCAGCTGGTTCGAGGCGCCGATGAAGATCATGCTGACGCTGCTCACCCGGCCGCGGAGCGCGTCGGGCGTGGAGAGCTGGATCGCGGTGCCGCGCATCACCACGCTCACCTGATCGGCCATGCCGACCGTCATGTAGGCGAGCACCGAGAGCGGAAACCAGCGCGAGAGCCCGAAGACGATGGTGGCGAGGCCGTAGACGCCCACCGCGGCGAGCAGCGCCGCCCCGGCGCGCCGCACGGGTGGCAGGAGGGTGAGCGCGAGCGACATCACGAGCGCGCCCAGCTCGAGCGAGGAGGTGAGGAGCCCGTAGCCGCGGGGACCGACACGCAGGATCTCGGTCGCATAGATCGGCAGCAGCGCCGCGGCGCCGCCGAAGATCACGGCGAACATGTCGAGGGTCATGCAGCCGAGGACGACCGGGTTCTGGCGGACGAAGCGCAGCCCCTCGCGGATCGCTGCCAGGCTCACCACCCCGCCGGCCGGCGCCCGTCGTCCCCCACGCATGAGCGCGAGCGCCGCGAGCGAGGCGGCGATGAGCCCCGCCTGCACGGCGTAGACGCTCCCCACGCCGGCGGCGGCGATCACCCAGCCGCAGAGGGCCGGGCCGGTGGTGAAGGCGAGCGCCTGGTTCGTGGCCGCGATGGTGACCGCGCGCGGGAAGGCCTCGCGCGCCACGAGCGTCGGCAGGAGCGCCGCGCGCGAGGGGCTGTCGAAGGCCCACGCGACCCCGACCGCCACCACCGTCGCGTAGAGGAGCGACAGGTTCGCCAGGCCGCTGCGGGTCGCGAGCCAGAGGACCAGCGAGCACGCGAGCGGCAGCGCCTGCGCCAGCATCATGATGGTGCGGCGATCGTAGGTGTCGGCGAGCGCGCCGCCCACCAGCATGAGGCAGAGCACGGGCAGGAACTGGACGAGCCCGATCAGCCCCAAGTGGAAGGCCGAGTGCGAGAGCGCGAAGACGTGCCAGCCGATCGCCGCCCTCAGCATCATCATCGCGGCCGCGCTGCAGAAGCGGCTGGCGAGGTAGAGCGAGAAGTCGCGGGAGAGCATGGAGGTGGGAGCCTCCTGCCCGAGCGACG
>JBKPBB010000430.1:0-12481 GCA_046744245.1 Thermodesulfobacteriota bacterium | reverse complement strand
CCGTAGAGGAATCGAAGACGCGGCCTCAGCGCCCCCGGAACGTCGCGCGGAAGCGGCGGACGGGCAGATCCTCGGCGTCGAGGAAGTCCTCGAACGCCGTCAAGGTGAGGCGGTCCCCGGCGATCGCCTCGACCTCGCCGCGGGTGAGTGGCCAGGGCATGACGCCTTCCGGCTCCGCCGGCTCGCGGCCGCGCGCGATCACCAGGAGCGTGCCGCCGGGAGCGACGAACGTTCGGAGGGCATGGACGGCTGCGCCTCGCTCCGACGGCGGCAGCACTTGCAGCGTGTAGGTCTCTGCGACGAGGTCGAACGCCGCACGCCAGTCCGCGGGCGGGTCGAGCAGGTTCGCGACGAGGTAGCGGACCGGCGAACCGGGGAAGCGCGCGCGGGCGCGTGCCACGGCCGTCGCCGCGACGTCGAAGGCGACGACATCCATGCCACGGCGCGCGAGCTCCTCGGCGTTGTCGCCCAAGCCCGTGCCGACGTCTAGGGCGCGGCCGCCGATCGACGGGTTCGCATCCAACCAGGCCACGAGATGTGGATTCGGAACGAGATCGGCCCAGGGAACGACCGCCGTTCCAGCGTCCGCCTCGCGGTAGAGGGCCTCGAACCACGAGAGCGCCTTCCCGCGTGCGATGGCGTCCTGGGCGAGCGCTCGGGCACGCGCACGATCCATCGCTCGATCCTACCATGCGCCGGGCGCCGCGCCGGAACGGCGGGCGTCGAGACGTGCTTCCCGCGGCGCCGGGCCCATGCTAACGGCGTACCCATGGAGCACACCGACCCCGCCCAACTCGGCTTCGACCCCGAGCGCCTGGAGCGCGTCCTGGGTGCGATCGACGCCGACATCGCCGCCGGCCGCTGCGACGGCGTCGCGCTCTGCGTGGCGCGCCGCGGGCGGGTGGCGCTCCGCGCCCACCGCGGCTTCGCCGACCGCACGAGCGGGCGGCGGCTCGCCCCGGACGCCGTCTTCGCCACGATGTCGGTCGGGAAGCAGTTCGCGAACGTCGTCGTGCTGAACCGCATCGAGCGCGGCGACCTGCGGCTCATGATGCCGGTGGCGGAGCTGATCCCCGAGTTCGGCAGCCGGGGCAAGGGGCGCATGCGGCTCGTGCACCTCCTGACGCACACGAGCGGGATCGCGTCGCGGGTGCCGATGCTGGCGCCGGAGGAGCTCGCCAGCATCGAGCGCCTGGTCGCCTGGGCGTGCACGACCGCGCCCGAGTCGCTCCCGGGCGAGCGCGTCACGTACTCGATCGCCGTCGCGCACGCCGTCATGGCCGAGATGGTGCGGCGGGCCGAGGGCGGGAAGCGCTCGTTCGCGCGCATCCTGGAGGACGACCTCTTCCGGCCGCTCGGCATGCGGGAGACGAGCCTGGGACCGCGGGACGACCTCGTGCCCCGCCTCTGCCCGGTCGCCGCCCGCTTCACGGAGCCAGGGCTCTTCGGCCCGAGTGAGGTGGACGGCATCGGCGCCCTCTTCAGCATCCCGGGCGCCGAGATCCCGGCCGGCGGCTACTTGACGACGCTCGCGGACCTCGCGCGCTTCGTCGAGATGCTGCGGCGCGGGGGCGAGCTCGACGGAGCGCGCATCCTGTCGCCGGCGATGATCGAGTTCGCCACCCGCAACCACACCGGCGACAAGCCGAACTCGCTCCTCGACTACACGGTGCAGATGCGCGGCTGGGAGCCGTTCCCGGCCGCGATCGGACTCGGGTTCTTCATCCGTGGTGAGGGAGTCATCCCGGGCTTCTTCGGCAACCTGTGCAGCGCGCGGACATACGGAGGCCTCGGGGCAGGGTCGACGGCCTTCTGGGTCGATCCGGCCCGCGACCTCACGTTCTCGTTCCTGTCGGTCGGGCTCATGGAGGACAGCTACCACCTGGAGCGCGTGTCCCGGCTGTCGGACATCGTGGTGTCGGCCCTCGTCGACTGAGCCGACGGCGGCCCCGGCCGTGCCGGCGATCGGGCTCACGCCGCGGCACGTCGGCGGGCTGGATCGCGTGCAGACGCTCGGCTGGGCAGCCGGCTTGGGCCTGGTCGGCCGCGGCACCCGCGGTCCGGGCGACATCGCCCGCCCTGACGAGCGGTCTCTCGCTGGTGACCCTGCTCGCCGCGCTCGTCCTCCTCCTGCTCCCGGAAACCGGGCGGTGCGAGCTCGAGACGATCAGCCGCGCGGAGCTCGCGGCGCCTTGAGCGCTCGCGGCCGAGACTCGCGAGCGACGCTGACGCCCAAGGGGGCTCGGCGCCCTTGCGTTTCGATCGCCGCGAGCAGCACGTCGACCTGCCCCATGACTTCGGCGAGCGCCGCGCGCGGCTTCGCCGCCCGCGACACCATCATCGCCCCCTCGCACAGCGCTCCGAACAGGAGATGGGCGAGGGGCTCGAGCGATCCCGAGACCCGGCCCTCGGCCATGGCCTGCCGGAGCGCCCCCTCGATGAGCCCGAGGCTGTAGCGCGCGTCGATCTCACGCCACGCCTCCCACCCGAGCACGACCGGCCCGTCCCGGAGAATGATGCGCTGCACGCCAGCGTCCATCGAGGCCTCGAGGAACGCCCGACAGCCAGCCCGGAATTGACTCCACGCGTCGGGCCCGCGCGCGCCGGCCGCCGACGCTTCCATGAGCGCTTGCTCCGTCTCGTGGAAAACGGCAAGGAAGATCGCCTTCTTATCCGGGAAATGATGGTAGAAGGCGCCCTTCGTGACGCCCGCGCGGGCGGCGATGTCCTCGATGAACGTCCGCGTGTAGCCGCGGATGCGAAAGAGCTTGCGGGCCACGGCCAAGAGCTTCCCACGCGTCGCCTCGGAACGCTCCTCCTGGGTCGCCACGCCGGCGAGAATAACGTATCCTCTTGACCACCGGAAATCCGATCTTACTTTTTTGGGCCGGCGACGGCCGGAAGCAGTGGCCAACCACCGTTGCAGCGTGGAAGCATTGAATGCCGACGGATGTGCGCTCGGCCGCTGCCGTGCACGGATGGGTGATGCCGGTCCATGACGCGGACGCGACTGATCGTCTCAGCGTTGGTCGCGAGGCTGGTCCTCCTCACGCCCGGGGTCGAGAGCCGGGCGGCAGATCCCGAGTCGATCAACCGATCCGAGTTGCCGGTTCTCGTCACCGAGACGCCGGGGATGGTTCGCCTCCAGGTCCTCTTGCCCGAGGACGTCCCGCCGGGCTCGGTCGAGGTGCGGCTGGCGGGGCGGAAAGTGGTCGTCCTCGCGCGGGGCATCGACGGCCGGCAACTGCGCTCGCGATCCCTCCGGCTGGCGGATGCACCCGTCGAGGGCGGTGCGCAGGCGGACTACGAGCCCGACGGATCACTCACCATCACGCTGCAGAAGGCGCGTCGTGGCGGCTCATGAGAAGCCGAGGACGCCGACCTGTGCGCAGCCGAACGACGGACACGGCAATTTTTCCGGCGGGTATGTCGATCTCGAGCCGGCCCGTTCGACGTTAGAGCGGACCACCCGCGGCGCGAGCGGGGTGGGTGAGCGACCTCGACGGGCAGCCCGATCATGCTAGTAGTCGCAAAGAAGCCGCCTGCGAAGACCGGCGCGAAGCTCAGGAAGGAGTGAGGGATGAGCGGGGTACGGGTACTGGTTGGCACACGAAAGGGTGCATTCGTCCTCGAGGCGGACGGAAAGCGCCAGCGGTGGGACATCAGTGGTCCCCACTTCGGGGGCTGGGAGATCTACCACCTCAAGGGATCACCCGCCGACCCGAATCGGCTGTACGCGTCGCAGGGCACCGGATGGTTCGGGCAGTTGATCCAGCGCTCCGACGGCGGCGGCAAGACTTGGGAGCCGGTGGGCAACCGGTTCGTGTACGACGGCGTCCCCGGCACTCACCTGTGGTACGACGGCACGCCCCACCCCTGGGAGTTCGCGCGCGTCTGGCATCTCGAACCGTCGCTGACCGATCCGGACACCGTCTACGCCGGGGTCGAAGACGCCGCCCTGTTCCGCTCGCGCGACGGCGGCCAGACGTGGCAGGAGCTGCCCGGGCTGCGCCGCCACGAATCGGCGCCCTCCTGGCAGCCAGGTGCCGGCGGGATGTGCCTGCACACGATCCTCCTGGACCCGAGCAATCCCGAGCGGATCTTCATCGCGATCTCGTCTGCCGGCGCGTTCCGGACCGACGACGCCGGCAAGACGTGGCGACCGATCAACCGGGGCCTCAGGTCGGAGCAGATCCCCAACCCGACTGCCGAGGTCGGCCACTGCGTTCACCGCATCGCGATGCACCGCTCGCGGCCGGGCGTGCTGTTCATGCAGAAGCACTGGGACGTCATGCGCAGCGACGACGCCGGCGAGTCGTGGCAAGAGGTCAGCGGGAACCTACCGAGCGACTTCGGGTTCCCCATCGACGTGCACGCGCACGAGCCGGACACCATCTACGTCGTCCCGATCAAGAGCGACTCGGAGCACTATCCGCCCGAGGGAAAGTTACGCGTGTACCGCAGCCGCACGGGCGGACACGAGTGGGAGGCGCTCACGAAGGGCCTGCCGCAACGCGATTGCTACGTGAACGTGTTGCGCGACGCGATGGCCGTCGACTCGCTCGATCCGTGTGGCGTGTATTTCGGCACCACCGGCGGGCAGGTGTACGCGTCGGCCGATACCGGAGACAGCTGGGCTCCCATCGTCCGAGACCTTCCCGCCGTGCTCTCCGTCGAAGTCCAGACACTGCCATGATCCGCGTGGTGCTCCCGGCACATCTGCGGAAGCTGGCGCACGTCGACGGCGAGGTGAAGCTCGACGTCGAGGGTCGGGTCACGCAACGCTCGGTCCTCGACGCGCTCGAGGCCCGCTATCCGATGCTGCGCGGGACGATCCGCGACCACGTCACGCAACGGCGCCGGCCGTTCGTGAGGTTCTTCGCCTGCGAGGAGGATCTGTCCCACGAACTGCCGGACGCCCCGCTGCCCGACCCGGTCGCGACGGGGGTCGAGCCTTTTCTGGTCGTGGGGGCCATGGCCGGCGGTTAGGCGCCCGCACTTGGAATGTCCAGCACTTAGCTGCGCTCCAGGATAGTCCCCTCGACGTGTCGATCGCGCGGCCCCTCGTTCGTCGCGAGAGTAGAGCCAGGTCGAGACCGGAACGAAGGAGGACATGACGATGCGATTCATGCTGATCATCAAGGCCGACACGAACACAGAGGCGGGCGTTCTCCCGAGCAAGGAGCTCGTCGCCGCCATGGACGAGTTCAACGAGAAGATGGTGAAGGCCGGCGTGCTGCTCGCGGCCGAGGGGCTCCGCCCGAGCTCGAAGGGCGCGCGCATCACGTTCCATGGAGGAGGCAAGCGCACCGTGACCGATGGGCCCTTCACCGAGGCGAAGGAGCTGATCGCCGGCTTCTGGCTGATTCAGGTGAAGTCGAAGGAAGAGGCGATCGAATGGGCCTCGCGCTGCCCCGATGTGCTCGGTCCGGGTGAGACGGCGCAGATCGAGATTCGCCAGGTGTTCGAGATGTCGGACTTCCCTGCCGAGCTCCAGGAGGCCGCGGGCAACGAGCCCGCGATGCGCGCGCAGCTCGAGCAGGGTTGGCCAAAGGCCCCGCGAGCCTAGCTCGCCCGGCTTCGATCAGAAGGAGACGCGACGATGCGATTCATGATGCTGATGATCCCGAAGGGGTACGAGAAGGCAGAGGCGGGCGCCATGCCGAGCGCGGAGATGGTCGCCAAGATGACGAAGTACAACCAGGCGCTGACGAAGGCCGGCGTGCTGATCGCGCTCGACGGGCTCCACCCGGCCTCGAACGGCGCGCGCGTCTCGTTCTCTGGAGGGAAGCCCAGGGTGACCGACGGGCCCTTCACCGAGGCGAAGGAGCTGCTCGGCGGCTACTGGATGATTCAGGTGAAGTCGAAGCAAGAGGCGGTCGAATGGGCATCGCGCTGCCCCGCTCAAGACGGCGACGTGATCGAAGTTCGCCAGGTGCAGGAGATGTCGGACTTCCCTCCCGAGGTCCAGAAGGCCGCCGGCGCGACGCGCCTCGGCGGAGAGATTCCATGAGCGTTGCGCAGCATGGCGGCCCCGATGACACGGGGGTATCGTCGCTACCGGCCCCTGAAGGGAGGGTGTCATGCCGTACCTGCTGCTGATCCTGGAGCAGGGAGAAAGAAGACGGAACCGATCGGCGGTAGACGGGCGGCTGGCCTACGAGCGCATGCTCCGCTTCACCGATGATCTCAAGGCCCGCGGCGTGCACAAGGCCAGCGACTCGCTCAGGTCTGATGCCGAAGGGGTGCGGGTCGAGGTTCGAGGCGGCAAACGCACCGTCGTCGACGGTCCGTTCGCGGAATCCAAGGAGATCGTCGGAGGCTTCTTCCTCCTCGATTGTCAGACCAAAGAGCAAGCGATCGCGATCGCCAGCGAGTGCCCCGCGACCGAGTGGGCAACCGTCGAGGTGCGCGAGATCGGCCCCTGTTGGGAGGGCAGCGACTGAGACGCCCGTCGCGGCACCCCTCGGTCTTGCATTGGCGGGCCAAGATGCTGTGATCGGAAGCCGTGACGGCTTCCGATACGCATCGCGCGATCAACGCGGTCTGGAGGATCGAGTCGGCCAGGCTCATCGCCGGTCTCGCGCGGATGGTGCGCGACGTCGGTGTTGCCGAGGATCTCGCGCAGGAGGCGCTCCTCGCCGCGCTCGAGCGGTGGCCGGAGTCGGGCATCCCGGACAACCCGGGCGCCTGGCTGATGGCCACCGCGAAGCATCGTGCGATCGACCTGCTACGTCGAAGCAAGCTGCTCGAGCGCAAGCACGAGGAGCTCGGTCGCGAGATCGAGGCCCAGCAAGAGATGGCCGCGCCGGATCTCGACGCCGCGATCGACGCCAACATTGGCGACGACCTCCTGCGCCTCGTGTTCATATCGTGTCATCCGGTGCTCTCGACCGAGGCGCGCGTTGCGCTCACACTCCGCTTGCTCGGCGGTCTGACGACCGAGGAGATCGCGCGGGCGTTCCTCGTCCCGGAGCCGACCGTCGCCCAGCGCATCGTCCGGGCCAAGCGGACCCTCGCCGAGAAGCGCGTCCCCTTCGAGGTCCCCCGCGGCGCCGAACTCGCCGCCCGTCTGTCGTCGGTGCTCGAGGTCATCTACCTCGTCTTCAACGAGGGGTACTCGGCGACCGCCGGGGACGACTGGATGCGACCGGCGCTCTGCGGGGATGCGCTCCGTCTCGGCCGCATCCTGGCCGAGCTGGTTCCGAGGGAGCCGGAGGTGCACGGCCTCGTCGCGCTCATGGAGATCCAGGCATCGCGCTCGAGGGCGCGGACCGGTCCGTCGGGAGAGCCCGTGCTGTTGCTCGATCAAGACCGGGCGCGCTGGGATCACGTCCTCGTCCGTCGTGGTCTCGTGGCGCTCGAGCGGGCCGAGGCGCTCGGCGGCGCGCAGGGTCCGTACGCGCTGCAAGCCGCGATCGCCGCCTGTCACGCACGAGCGCGTACGCCGGCGGAGACGGACTGGGGGCGCATCGCGGAGCTCTACGAAGCGCTCGCCCGGCTCACGCCCTCCCCCGTCGTCGAGCTGAATCGCGCGGTCGCGGTCGCGATGGCCTTCGGTCCCGCAGCAGGCCTCGAGCTCGTCGATGCGCTGACCGCGGAGCCGGCCCTCCGGGGCTACCACCTCTTGCCGAGCGTGCGCGGCGACCTCCTGGCGAAGCTCGGCCGCTTCGACGAAGCACGGGCGGAGTGCGCGCGCGCGGCATCGCTCACCCGCAACGCACGGGAGCGCGAGCTGCTCCTCGAGCGCGCCGCCGCGTACGCGCGCGGATCGGCACATCGCTCGACCACGTCGTAGCGGGTCGGCGGTCCCCACTGGACGAACGAGTTCGTCCTCGACACCCGAGGCTGATCGCGGGTCTTCACCGAGCCCCGGGATGAGGCACTCCCTGACGATTCCCAGCGACCGCGGGTTTTGCCTGGGAGCGGAAAGTATCGAGGGGACGACGTATGCTCGTCGGGTGGCGAGCAAGGGCGAACGGGTCGTGGTCGAGGTCGCCGGGCGCGAGGTCGCGATCTCCAACCCGAGCAAGGTCTACTTCCCGGAGTCCGGCATCACCAAGCTCGAGCTCGTGCGCTACTACCTGGCGGTGGCCGAGGGCGCGCTCGGTGGAGCGGGTGGCCGGCCCAACGTACTGGTCCGCTACGCCGACGGGATCCATGGCGACTTCTTCTACCAGAAGCGGGCGCCCGCCTCGCGGCCGACCTGGATCGAAGTCGTCGCACTACACTTCCCCTCCGGCCGCGTGGCGGAGGAAGTCGTGCCACGCGACGCGGCCGCGCTGGCCTGGATGGCGAACCTGGGATGCCTGGAGCTCCACCCGCACCCGGTCCGCGCGGAGGACCTCGACCACCCCGACGAGCTCCGCATCGACCTCGACCCGATGCCGGGCATCGAGTGGTCCCAGATCCGAGACGTGGCCCGGGTGGTCCAGGAGAGCCTGGCCGACTTCGGCCTGGTGGGCTGGCCGAAGACCTCGGGCTCACGGGGCATCCACGTCAACGTGCGCATCCATCGCCGCTGGTCCTTCACGGAGGTGAGGCGCGCCGCCCTGGCGCTCGCGCGTGAGGTCGAGCGGCGGGCGCCTGGCCTCGCCAGCAGCAAGTGGTGGAAGGAGGAGCGCCACGGCGTGTTCCTCGACTACAATCAGAACGCCAAAGACCGCACGGTCGCGAGCGCCTATTCGGTGCGCCCCAAGCCCGACGCCCGGGTCTCCGCGCCGGTCACCTGGGACGAGCTCTTCGAGTGCGCGCCCGAGGACTTCACGCTGCGCACCATGCCCGCTCGCTTCGCCGCGGTCGGCGACCGGCACGCGGGCATCGACCAGAGTCCCTGCTCGCTGGAGGCGCTGCTGGAGCTATCGGCGCGGCACGAAGCGGCGGGCCTGGGCGATGCGCCCTGGCCGCCGCACTACGCGAAGCAGGCCGGCGAGCCGCCGCGTGTCCAGCCGTCGCGAAGGAAGGGCGGGCCGAAGCCGAGCGGCCGGCGCGTGCCCACGAAGCCGCTGATCGAGATCGGCCGCGCCGCGAAGAGGGAAGAGGCGCTGGCCGGGCTCGAGCGCTGGAAGACGCGTCATCCCCGGGCCGCCATCCACCTCCAGCCCGCCGACATCCTGGTCGACGCCATGCGGGGGCGCTCCTCGACGTGGACCCGCGTCCGCGTGAATCTCGAGCACGTGCCGGAGAATCTCCGGCCGGGTCAGGAGCCCCCCGATCCGGACTACGACCCGTACGCACGGTCTACGCGGGACGCACCCCGAAAATCTCGGCGAGCTCGGCGGGGGGCGTGACCTCGAGCTGGTCGTAACGGCAGTCGGCCGGCCGCTTGTCGGGACGCCAGCGTACGAAGACAGCGGCGTGTCGGAAGCGATCGCCCTGGAGGTGGTCGTACTTGACCTCGCACACGCGCTCGATCCGCAGCGGCTCCCAGGAGAGGTCCTTGCCCGCGCTCCACCGGCTCTGGGCGCCCGGCATGCGGACCGCGCCGTCGGTCATTCCGGCCCAGTCCCGCCAGGGATGCGACGCGAGGGCGTCCGTGCGCAGCGGCGCCAGCTCCTGCGCGAGACGGCGGCGGGACTCCATCGGGAACGAGGAGGTCACGCCCACGTGGTGCAGGGCTCCGGCGCCGTCGTAGAGCCCGAGCAGCAGCGAGCCGACCAGCGTTCCCGGACCGTGCTTGTGCCAGCGGAAGCCCGCCACCACGCAGTCCGCGGTACGCACGTGTTTGACCTTGATCATCACGCGCTTGCCGGGCTGATAGGTCGTGCTCTCGTGCTTGGCGATCACGCCGTCGAGCCCGGCGCCTTCGAAGCGATGGAACCACTCCTGGGCCACCGAGCGCTCGCGACGGCACGGCGTGAGATGGACGCGGCCCGAGGTCCGCTCGAGCGCCTTCTCCAGCAGCAGGCGGCGCTCGGCCTGCGGCCGGGAGCGGAGATCGCCGCCGGCTCCGGCGAGCAGGTCGAACGCGACGAAGGAGGCGGGCGTCTCGGCGGCGAGCTTCTTCACCCGCGATGCCGCCGGGTGCAGTCGCAGCTGCAGGGCCTCGAAGTCGAGTCCGCGCTCGGTCGCGATCACGATCTCGCCGTCGACCACGCACCGAGCGGGCAAGCTCGCGCGAAAGGCCGCTTCCAGCTCGGGGAAGTACCGGTCCAGCGGCTTCAGGTCACGGCTCTGGACGTAGAACCGGTCGCGGTCGCGGAACACGATGGCCCGGAAGCCGTCCCACTTGGGCTCGAACAGCCAGCCGTCGCCCGCGGGTAGGTCCGTCGCGAGCTTCGCGAGCATCGGCTCGATCGGCGGCTCGATCGGGAAACCCACGGCCGCGTCTTTCCTTCCCATCAGCGCACGCCTGCTCGCCGCGCCGCGATCCGCCGGTCGGCGGATGGTGCGCTCGCCGCGTCCTCTACCGCATTGCACCCACGGACGCACACCGCTACACAGCGCGCATGGGCAAGCCGAAAGCGCTGCTCTCGTGGAGCAGCGGCAAGGACAGCGCGTGGGCGCTGCACGTCCTCCGCGAGCGGGCGGCCTGCGAGCTCGTCGGCCTGGTGACGACCATCAACGAGGCGGCGGACCGCGTCGCCATGCACGCCGTGCGCGCCGCGCTGCTGGAGGCGCAAGCCGAGGCGGTAGGCCTGCGCCTCTGGCCGGTGCCGATCCCGTCTCCGTGCAGCAATGAGCAATACGAAGCCGCAATGACGCAGGTGGTGGAACGCGCTCGCGCCGCCGGCGTGACGGCCTTCGCCTTCGGCGATCTCTTCCTCGCCGACATCCGCGCCTATCGCGAGCGGCAGCTCGCCGGCAGCGGCCTCACGCCCGTGTTCCCGCTGTGGATGCGGCCCACCGACACCCTCGCCCGTGACATGATCGCCGGCGGTTTGCGGGCGCGAGTAAGCTGTATCGATCCCAAGAAGTTACGCGCCGACTTCGTCGGACGCGAGTTCGATCTCGAGTTCTTGTGCGATCTACCCTCCGGGGTCGACCCCTGCGGCGAAAACGGCGAGTTCCACACCTTCGCCTACGCGGGGCCCATGTTCCATCACGCCATCGCAATCACGCCCGGCGAGGTGGTCGAGCGCGACGGCTTCGTGTTCGCCGACCTGATGCCCGCGCGATAGCGCCACCCTCCGTGTCTCCCTGGCGGGGTCACACCAGCGACCCTAGATACGGCGCCAGCAGGACCGCGGCGACGCCGATCCAGTGGAGCAGGATCGACACGGCGATGCTCTCGGAGCGCTCGCGGGCCATGCCCGCTGCTGCTCCGAAGAGCAGGGCGCCGAGGAGCGGAAGCGTGGAATCGGGGCCTCCGGTGATCGCCTGCGTCAGCGAGATCGCGGGGTGCCGCAGGATGGCGCCCCAGAGCGCGTAGAATCCGGCGGAGAGGATGACCGGACAGGAGAGGAGCCAGGGACCACCGCACTCCTGCACTGCGAAGCTCGCCACCAGGCCGCCATGGAGGAGCCCCCGGAAGATCACCTCGGCCGCGAGAGGAAGCGTGAGAACGCCCAGGGGCTCGAGCCACTCGGGCACGGGGGTCGTTGCAGGGACGGGAATCCACACGCCGCCCGCCAGCGCGCCGACGATGGCGAAGGGCAGAAGGATGCACCAGTCCAGCCCGGCGGGGCGCCGCAAGCCGTACAGCCCCGGCGCGCGCAGGCCTCTGATGAGGAGGAGTGCGCCGCCGAGCGTCGCCAACAACACGGAGAACTGCGCGGGGCTCGCCGCGAGCCCGCTCGGCGCACCGGCGCCCCGCTCGATCAGGCCGGGCAGGAAAGCCGACGCCAGCGCGGCCAGCAGGACCCCTGCGCTGCCGAGCGCTGCGCCCGCGATCCGGCGGAGGCGCTGGACGAGGGCGGGCGGGCGGAACGCCTGCTGGCACACCCGGGCGATCTCCTCGGGGGCCAGGCGGGTCCCGGTGGCGCGCGGCGATCCGCCGATCTCCGTCGAGCCGCCCCAACGGTTGGCCGAGCGATGGCCGGCGGCTCCCGGGTCCACCAGATTGAGGTGCGTATAGAACCGCGCGAGGCTCGTCCGCAGGTACGGATTCACCTGACGCAGGGTATAGGTCGCGGCGCCCGTGCGCAGCACGATTACCCCTAGCCGTTTGCCGTGCAGCCGGCGCAGCTGCCGCTCCACCTCGTAGATGCCGGCCTTCGAACGGCAGACGACCGCGACCGAGCCGTTCGTTATCTCGACCCGCGCCAGCTGCTCGACGTCCGTGACGTCGTCGAAGTGCGTCGTCGAATACACCAGGCGATCGATGGCTCGCAGCCGGTCGGCGGTGTAGCCGACCAAATCGCTCTCACCCCAGCGCCCTCGCCGCTTGAGCACCAGCTCTGGCTCGCGTAGCTCATCGATGCGAGCATGTATCTCGGCGAGCAGCTCCGGGGGCAGCGCGGACATATCCTGCATGTCGAGCCCCTGCGCATCGATCACGCCCTGGAGGCGCACGAGCGGCATGACTCGTGCGCGCGTCTCC
>JBKPBB010000006.1:0-2688 GCA_046744245.1 Thermodesulfobacteriota bacterium | reverse complement strand
CGTCGAGACCGAGGAAGGCTGATCCGGAGCGGGGAGCAGCGGGCCAGGCGGGCCATGGCTCCGGCGAGCGCGGTCGTGGTGGGCCTGTTCCCCGGCCAGGGCTCGCAGCGCGTCGGCATGGGCCGCGACCTGGCGGCGGAGTTCGTGGTCGCGCGCCGCACCTTCGAGGAGGCCGACGACCGGCTCGGTGTCGCTCTCTCTCGCCTGTGCTTCGAGGGCCCGGAGGAGACGTTGCGCCTCACCGCGAACGCGCAGCCCGCGATCCTGACCGCCAGCGTCGCCGCCTACCGCGCGCTGGAGGAGGTGATCGGGCTCGAGCCGGCGGCGGTCGCGGGCCACAGCCTCGGCGAGTGGTCGGCGCTGGTCGCCGCCGGGGCGCTCGCGCTCGGGGACGCCGTCGTGGGCGTGCGCGAGCGCGGGCGGCTCATGCAGGAGGCGGTGCCGCCGGGCGAGGGCGCGATGGCGGCCATCCTCGGACTCGAGGTCGAAGCGGTGGCCGCGCTCTGCGCCGAGGCGGCGGAGGGCGACGTGCTCGTGCCGGCGAACCTGAACGGGGGCGGCCAGGTCGTCGTCGCCGGGCACACGCGCGCGGTGGAGCGGCTGCTCGGGCTAGCGGCGGCCCGGCGTGCGCGGGCACAGCTCCTCGCCGTGAGCGCGCCGTTCCACTGCCCGCTGATGGAGCCAGCGGCCGCCGGTCTGGCGCGCCACCTGGCCGGGGTGACGTTCCACGAGCCCCGGCTGCCGGTCGTGAGCAGCGTCGAGGCGCGCCCGGTGCGCGGCGCGGCGGAGCTGCCCGGCCTGCTCGTCAAGCAGATGACCGCGCCCGTGCGCTGGGAGGAGACGGTGCGCGCGCTCGCCGCGCTCGGCGCCACGCTCGCCCTCGAGACCGGGCCCGGTCGCGTCCTCTCCGGGCTCAACAAGCGGATCGCGCCGTCACTCGTGAGCGTGCCGGCGGGCGACCTGGACGGCATCGCGCGCGCGCGGGAGGCGCTCGCCGCATGAGCGGGGCGCTCACCGGCCAGGTCGCGCTCGTGACCGGCGGCTCGCGCGGCATCGGGCGCGCCATCGCGCTCCGCCTTGCGGCCGCCGGGGCGACGGCGGTGGTCAACTTCCGCGAGAACTCGGCCGCGGCCGAAGAGACGGTGGGCCTGATCGCCGCCGCCGGCGGCCGCTCCTCCACGTCCCGCTTCGACGTCGGCGACGCCGAGGCGGTGCGTGTCGGGGTGCAAAACATCGTTGACGAGCACGGGCGGCTCGACCTCCTCGTCAACAATGCGGGCGTGTCCGTGGACGCGCTCCTCCTGCGGCTCAAGGAGGAGGACTGGGAGCGGGTCCTGCGCACCAACCTGACCGGCGTCTTCCACTGTACCAAGGCCGCGGTCCGTGCCATGGTCCGCGCCCGGTACGGGAGGATCGTGAATCTCACCTCGGTGGTGGCGGAGATGGGCAACGCGGGGCAGGCGGCCTACGCGGCGGCGAAGGCGGGCGTGATCGGGCTCACGAAATCGCTGGCGCGCGAGGTGGCGGCGCGCGGCATCACCGTGAACGCGGTCGCCCCGGGTCTGGTCGAGACGGACATGACGGCGGGGCTCGACGACCGGCAGCGAAGCTTTTACACGAACGTGATTCCGGCGGGCCGCATCGCCACGCCCGAGGACGTCGCCGCGGCGGTCGCGTTCCTCGCCTCCCCGGAGGCCGGCTACATCACCGGGCAGGTGCTGCACGTGAACGGCGGCCTCTACATGTGACGCGCGCCCGGCCGGGCGCGAGAGCCAAGGAGGAGTAATGGGATCCAGCGTGGAGCAGAAGGTGAAGGAGATCATCTGCGAGCAGCTCGGCGTGAGCGAGGAGGAAGTCACGCCGCAGGCCTCCTTCATCGAGGATCTCGGGGCGGACTCGCTCGACATCGTGGAGCTGGTGATGGCGCTCGAGGAGGAGTACGACATGGAGATCTCGGACGAGGAGGCGGAGAAGATCCGCACCGTCCAGGACGTCGTCAACTACATCGAGAGCCACAAGTAGACATGCACCAGCACCGCCCGTTCGATGAGGAGGGAGGCCGAGCGCGGAAGCGCCGGCGGGAGCCGCGCGGGTGTTGGTCTGGGGCGCGCGGCGGGAGCCGCGCGGACGTTGGACCGCAGGGCGCGAAGCGCCCGAGCACTGGACGGGCCCCCAGGTGCTAATCGTGATCGGGGCTGACCACGGCGGCGTGGAGCTGAAGGAGGCGCTGGTCGCCGAGCTCCGCGCACGCGGCGAGGGGGTGCTCGACGTGGGCACCGCCGGCCCGACGTCGGTCGACTACCCGGACTACGCGCGCGCGGTGGCCGAGCGCGTGTCGCGCGGCGAGGCGGCGCGCGGCATCCTCGTCTGCACCAACGGGATCGGCATGAGCATCGCTGCCAACAAGTTCCCGGGCGTGCGCGCGGCGCTGGTGGGTGACGCCACGGCGGCGCGCATGGCGCGCGAGCACAACGACGCCAACGTGCTCGTCTTCGGCGGCGGCATGACGGGGAAGTTCCACGCCCGCGAGCTGCTGCGCATCTTCCTGGAGACCCCCTTCGCGGGGGGGCGACACCAGCGGCGCGTGGACAAGATCGCCGACATCGAGCGCGAGCTCGGACTCGGACCAGCGAAGGGAGCCCTCAGATGAGCTCGGCCCTCGAGCGCACCGACCCGGAGGTCTTCGCC
>JBKPBB010000178.1:0-4197 GCA_046744245.1 Thermodesulfobacteriota bacterium | reverse complement strand
GGGTGGAGCAGCCAGGTAGCTCGCGAGGCTCATAACCTCGAGGTCGGTGGTTCAAATCCACCCCCCGCAATGTCCGAGCCGCGCCCTGGCCGCGCGCTCGACGGGTCAGGCGGGTCCGGGCGCTCTCGTCCCGGGCCCGCCTGCCTCGTCCGCCTCGCCGACGATGGCGCGCAGCCCCCGGTCGTAGGTGAAGTAGTTCCACGCCCAGTTCACCAGCACGACCAGGCGATTGCGGAAGCCGATCAGCATGACGAGGTGCACGACGAGCCAGGCCCACCAGGCGAGGCGGCCCTGCAAGTGCACGCCCTTCACGACCGCCACGGCGCGACTCCGCCCGATGGTCGCCATCACGCCTTTGTCGGCGTAGCGGAAGGGAAGGAGCGGTTCGCCGCGGCGCGCGCGCAGCACGTTCTCCGCCGCCAGCTCGCCCTGCTGGATGGCCACCTGCGCCACCTGTGGCAGACGCTCCGCGCCCTCGACCAGCGCCACGTCCCCGGCGGCGAACACCGCCGGGAAGCCGGGGACCTGGAGCGTCGGCGCGACCTCGAGGCGCCCGCTCCGCCCGGTCGGGAGCCCGAGCCAGGCTGCGACCGGCGCCGCGCGGATGCCCGCCGCCCAGATGACGGTCGCGGTCGCGAGACGCTCCCCGCCGGAGAGCTCGACGTGATCCCCGGCCACGCGCTCGACGCGCCGGCCGGTGTGGACCTCGACGCCGAACGTCTCTAGGTCGCGGCGGGCGCGCTCGCGGAGCGCGGGCGGGTAGGGCGGCAGCACGTGCTCGCCCGCCTCGAGGACGACCAGGCGCAGCGCGGCGGGGTCCACCGTCCGGTAGTCGCGCGGCACCACGTGGCGGCGGAACTCCGCGAGCGCGCCCCCCATCTCGACCCCGGTCGCTCCCGCGCCCACGATGACGAAGGTCAGGAGCGCGGCGCGCGCCGCGGGGTCCGCGCACACTGCCGCCCGCTCGAGCGTACGCAGCACGTGGTTGCGCAGCGCGCGCGCGTCGTCCAGGTGGTAGAGGTGGAAGGCGTGCTCGCGCACGCCGGGAATGCCGAAGTCCTCCGCCGCGCCGCCCGTGCACACGATCAGGTGCGAGTAGGCGATGCGCTCGCCGCTCGCCGTGGCGAGGGTCTGCGCCGCCGGGTCGCCCGCCGCCACGCGCGCCAGGCGGAAGTCGACCGCGCGCAGCCGGCGGAGGATGCTGCGCGCCGGGTAGGCGATGTCCTGCGGCTCGAGGCCGGCGGTCGCCACCTGGTAGAGGAGAGGCAGGAAGCAGTGGTAGTTGCGGGCGTCGACCCAGAGCGTATCGACGCCGGCGCGCCCGAGCCGGCGCACGGCCCGCAGCCCGGCGAAGCCGGCACCCAGCACGACGACGGGCGGGGACGCGGGCGCTCCCATCCACTTGCTCTCGCGGGACTCCCTCATCTAGCATCGCGCGCCGTGCGGACCCACACGGGCGGCTGCCACTGCGGGCGCGTGCGCTTCGAGGTGACGGCCGACCTGGCGCGCGTGACCGAGTGCAACTGCTCGATCTGCGCGCGCAAGGCCTACCTCCACCTGATCGTGCCGCGCGACCGCTTCCGCCTGCTCGCCGGCGAGGCGGAGCTCGCGACCTACCAGTTCGGCACCCGGACGGCGCGGCACCTCTTCTGCCGGCACTGCGGCGTGGCGAGCTTCTACGTGCCGCGCTCCCACCCCGATCGCATCGACGTGAACGTCCGCTGCCTCGATGGCGTGGACCTCGCCACGCTCGCGCCCGAGCCCTTCGACGGGCGGCACTGGGAGGCGAGCATCGGCACGCTGGAAGTGTAGGTGCCTGCCCCGCGCGACCCCTACGAGGGCCTGCTTGCGCCGATCGCCGAGCGCCGTCCGCTCCGCCTGCGGCGCATGTTCGGCTGCTGGGCCTACTACGCCGACGATTGCCTGGTGTGGGTGAGCGCCGCGGGGCGGCCGCCGTGGCGCGGCATTCTCGTGCCGACCGAGCGCCAGCATCACGCGGAGCTCCGGCGCGCGGTCCCGGCGCTGCGCGTCCACCCCGTGCTCGGCAAGTGGCTCTATCTTCCCGCGCGCCATCCCGAGTTCGAGGCGGTGGCCGACGTGGTGGCCGGGCTCATCGCCAACGGGGATGCGCGCATCGGCGTGGTGCCGGCGCCGCGCCGGGGGCTCGGACGAGAAAGGAGCGTTTCGCATGACCGCCAGGGTAGCCTGCCTCCTCGGGCTCTTCCTCGTGCTGGCCGCGCTCGTGCACGGCGGCTTCTACGCCGCGGGGCACGACTTCGTGGTGAACCGCTTCACGGGTCGCTTCCAGTTCGTGCCCGCCGAAGACGAGGAAGAGGCCGACACCCCGGTGCGCTCGGTGCGCGCCTTGACCTCGCGCAGACCCGAGGCTAGGGTCGATCGCTCGAAGCGCGGGGCGGCGTGGCTGGCAATCCGGGTCGGGAGGTGTTCCCATGGCAGGTGGACGAGCCTTCAAGAGCAACGTCCGTGAGCGGCGCGAAGCCGAGCGCCGCATGAAGGCGCTCGAGAAACGTCAGAAGAAGGAAGAGAAGCGCCGGCAGGCGGCGGAGCAAGCGGCCCCACAGCCGCCGCCGGGTACCCCGCGCTAGTGCTATTTGTCCGCTTCGCGCGTCCCCGGCGCGTGCGCCGGGTCGCGTTGACACTCCCGCCTCCCGCCAGTATGAGGCCGTTCGCGCGGCGGCGTACCCAAGTGGCTAAGGGAGAGGTCTGCAAAACCTCCATGCACCGGTTCGAATCCGGTCGCCGCCTCTCACGCGCCCATGCGCGCTCTCGTCGCGATCGTCCTCCTGGCGGCCGTCGCCAGCGGCTGCCGCCCGCCTGACGAGCGCGCCGCGGGGCCGCTGCCCGGCTCCCCGCCGTTCGACGCGGCGCTCGCTCGCCGCCTCGCACGGGCGGCGCGGCAGCGCGACGCCGAGACCCCGCCCCGCACGCTTCACCTCGGCCCTGACGGCGCGCCGCGCTACACGAACCGCCTGATCCTCGAGACGAGCCCGTACCTCCTCCAGCACGCGCACAACCCCGTCGACTGGCGCCCGTGGGGCGACGAGGCCTTCGCGACCGCGCGGCGCGAGGGGCGGCCGGTGCTGCTCAGCATCGGCTACTCCACCTGCCACTGGTGCCACGTCATGGAGGAGGAGTCCTACGAGGACCTCGAGATCGCCGAGTTCCTGAACGCGCACTTCGTCGCCATCAAGGTCGATCGCGAGGAGCGCCCGGACGTGGATGAGGTGTACCTCGCGGCCGTGCAGGCGATGACGGGGAGCGGCGGCTGGCCGCTCAACGTGTGGCTCACGCCGGATCGCAAGCCCTTCTACGGCGGCACGTACTTCCCGCCGCGCGACGGTGTGCGCGGGGCGCGCACCGGGTTCCTGAGCGTGCTGCGCACGCTCTCGGAGATCTACGCGCGCGATCCTGTGCGCGCCGCGGATGCGGCGGCCGATCTCGCCGGGCGCCTCGAGAGCGGCGCCGGGCGCGCGAGCGATCAGGTGCCCGGTGCGGCGTCGATCCGCGCCGCCGTCGCCGCGCTCGCGGCGAGCTTCGACGCCACCTGGGGCGGCTTCGGGCCCGCGCCCAAGTTCCCCCGGCCGTCGGTGCCGGCGCTCCTCCTCCGCTATCACCGCCGCACGGGCGACCCGCACGCGCTCGCCATGGCGACGGCGACGCTCGAGCGCATGGCCGCGGGCGGCATCCATGACCAGCTCGGCGGCGGCTTCCACCGCTACGCGACCGACGCCCGGTGGCGCGTGCCGCACTTCGAGAAGATGCTCTACGACAACGCGCAGCTCGCCGGCCTCTACCTCGAGGCCTTCCAGGCGACCGGGCGCGAGGACTTCGCCGGCGTGGCGCGCCAGACGCTCGACTACGTCGCGCGCGAGATGACGTCCCCCGAGGGCGGCTTCTACTCGGCGACCGACGCCGACAGCGCGGGCGGGGAGGGCGCGTACTTCGTGTGGACGGGAGCCGAGATCGACGCGGCCGTCGGCGAGGCGCAGGGGCGGCTCGTGCGGGCCTTCTTCGACGTCACGCCGGAGGGAGAATTCGATCACGGCCAGAGCGTCCTCTGGCGGCCGCGGCCGCCGGCCGAGGTCGCGGCGGGCGCCGGGGTCACGGTGGAGGAGCTGGCGCAGGCGATCGATGCGGCGCGCCCGGCGCTCCTCGCGGCGCGCGCCCGCCGGGAGC
>JBKPBB010000270.1:0-3062 GCA_046744245.1 Thermodesulfobacteriota bacterium | reverse complement strand
CGTCGTCCGCCGTCTTAGGCATCTGGATCATCACTGGCTCGGCCTTCAGGAATCCGCCCGCCTGGGCGCGGAGGTAGCGCGTCGTGCGGTGGCCGATCGAGTCGATCTGGTTGTGGTTCACGCCGTAGACGCGGTCCATCTCCTCGGTGATCTTGTAGATCCGATCCAGGGTCGAGACCGTGAAGATGTTGCCGTCCTTCACCTCGACCATCAGCTGGATGTTGTTGGCGCCCCCGAAGGTCCCCGCGTACTTGTTGTGGATCTGGACGAAGGGGTGGCTCTGCGGGAGGAGGTCGCCGAAGCTCGTCTCGAGCTTCAGCTGGAAGCTCAGGTAGGCGAAGTACGCCGTGACGATCAGGACGACGATCATCACCGGGTGGCGGTAGTCGATCAGCCGCTCCCCGAGCCAGTAGAGCGCTCGCTTGTCCTCTTCGCTCGACGTTCCGCTGCTCATGGCGGGTTCTCCTGTTTCAGCCTTGCGACGGCAGCCAGGTCTTGCCGCCGTCCGTGGTGCGATAGATGAGCCCGTATCCGCCGACCATCCAGCCGTTCTGCTGGTCGGAGAAGCTGAGCCCGCGCAGCCAGGTGAGTACGTCCTGCCCGAGCTTGGCGCGCTTCCACGCCGTCTCCCCGGGCTGGTGCCGCATGACCTCGCCCGCGGCGCCCACCGCCCAGCCCGAGCCGTCGGGCAGCTCGATCACGCGGAAGAGCGGGTCGACGAGAGGGTACTCGACCTCGATCTGGTCGAAGGCCCAGCGCTGGCCGCCGTCGGTGGTGCGCGCGATGCGTCCCTCGATGCCGGAGGCGAGGCCGCGCTGGGTGTCGGTCATGTGCACGCCGTAGAGGGTGGGAAGGTCGAGGAGGTCGAAGATGCCGGTGCCCTCCATGAGCGTCTTCTCCTGCTCGTGCCAGGTCTCGCCCCCGTCGGCGGTGTGCATGATCTTGCCGAACTCGCCGACGATCCAGCCGTTCGTCGCGTCCACGAACTTGACGTCGTAGAAGATCGGATCCGCGGCCGCCAGGCTCTCCCCGCCCGAGATGTCGGCCTCCATCGCCACCTTGCGCGCGCGCCACGTCTTGCCGCCGTCGCTCGTGGAGGTGAGGATCGAGCGGTCCCCCACCGCCCAGGCGTGATCGGCGTCGAGCGCGTGCAGCGCGAAGAGATAGAGCGGCTGCCTGGAGCCGTCCTTGTCCTGGAAGAACGCGTTCGACTCCTGCTGCTGCCAGCTCTTCCCGCCATCGGCGGTGTGCAGGATGATGCCGTCCTGCCCCGAGATGAAGCCGTGCTGGTCGTCGGGGAAGCGCACCGCGTAGAGCGCCAGCTCGGTGCCGCTCGGCCGCACCTCCCAGCTCCGCCCGCCGTTGACCGTCTCGAGGATCTTGCCGCCGTAGCCGACCACGAAGGCGCGGTCCTTGCTGAGTGCCTGCACGTCGTAGAAGCGGTCGGTCACGTAGATGGTGCGCTCGGCGAGCGGCACCATCTCGACCTCGTGGTGGCACCCGAGCGCGAGCGCGAAGAGGGTGACCCCTCCCGGGATGATCCAGCGACGCATGTAGCCCCTCCCCCGGGGCGCAAGGACGACGTCCCGTCGATGGGCGCCTAACAGACCCTCTCTCGAGATGTCAATGGGATGGTGGGCCTCCTCCAGCCTCGGCCTTGGGGAACCACTTGGAGACGTCTTTGGGCTCCACGATCACCTGGCTGTCGATCTTCCACACGCCGTCCTCCTTGAGGAGGGTGTAGAGCTCGTACTCGGTGAGCCCGAGCTGGTTCACGAAGCGGTCCTGGGAGGAGAGGACGTTGGGGACGTGGGCCGTCGCGCCCTCGACCTTCCCGGGGTGGACTCGGAACTCGAAGATCTTGACGTCGGCGAACGCCATGCCGGTCTTCTGCTCCTTCACCCAGACCTCCCGGTCCTTCCCCTGCTTCATCGCCTTGGAGACCAGGTCGTACGCGGCGTCGAACCTCCCGTCCTTGAGGGCCTGCAAGTACCGCCGGACGGTCTCCTCGGGGGAGAGCGGCGTTGGGTCCGCGGCGGCCGCCCCCGCGACGACGAGGAGCACGAGGGTGCCGAGCGCGCACGGAAACCAGCCCGCGCGGGCCATGGGGCTCCCTACCACAGGCCGCCTGCCCGCCGGAAGCCGGCGACGATTCTGCAGCGGCGGCATCATTTTTTCGCCGCACCCCCCATGGCCTCGCACGGGCAATCCCCGTCGTTCTCCGCCTCGGCTGGTGGCACGTCACTTGCTGGCCGGCATGCGATATGGACGAGAACGCTGGCAACCTGATCCGCACGCTTCGCCAGAAGCTCGGCATGACGCAGGAGGAGTTCGCGCACGAGATCGCGGTCACCGTCTCGACCGTGAACCGCTGGGAGAACGCGCACGCCGAGCCGAGCAAGCTGGCGTGGAAGGCGGTCCACGACCTCGCGCACAAGCGCGGGGTGGCCGAAGACATCGTGCGCCGCTCGCATGCGCACGCCGACGGCTGAGCCGCCGGGCTCGCGCACGACCGGCGAGAAGTGAGCGTCTCCGGCACTGGCGTGACGCCGACGCCGACCTCGCCTCGCCCCCTCCGGCCCGCCGCGAGAGCCCGCCGCGCCGCCGATGTGCCACGCGCACGCTCGGCTTTTCCGTCCCACGTGTCAGAAGCGCTCGCCGCGGGGCTGCGCGAAGGCGGGCCGGCACGCCATTTGCGTCACCGCTGACACACCCCGGGGGCCGACCGCGACGGACGGCACACGGGGCGCGGGGCGCGAGTCGCACATGACCCATTCCCAAGCCATCGCCGCCGTCGGCCCGACGGAGCAGGCCAAGATCCTGGTGGTCGAGGACGATCCCGACATCCGGAAGATCCTCGAGCTCTTCCTCGGCGAGAAGGGCTTTCGCGTGAAGATCGCCGACGGCGCGCCGCGCGCCCTCGAGCTGCTCGGCGAGGAGCCGATCGACCTGATCCTCTCCGACGTGCGCATGCCCGGCATGAGCGGGCTCGATCTGCTGCGGCACGTGAAGGAGCAGGATCCGGAGATCCAGCTCGTCCTCATGAGCGCCTACTCGTCGGT
>JBKPBB010000020.1:0-5621 GCA_046744245.1 Thermodesulfobacteriota bacterium | reverse complement strand
GCGCCAGGCCGCCGCGCGCGCCGTGCCGGCGCAGGCGGCGGCCTGGGACGACCCCACGCTCGCGGCCGAGAGCTGGAACTCGCCGCGCGCCGTCCCCTACGAAGGCGCCGACAACAACATCGTGAAATTGGCGCAGCGCCTCCCCTTCCCGGGGACGCTCGGCTTGAAGGGGCGCATGGCGGAGCGCGACGCCGACATGGCGGCGGCGGACGCCAGGATGACCGAGCTCACCGTGCTCGAGAGCGTGAAGCAGGCCTACTGGGACCTCTGGCTCACCGATCGTCACCTCGCGGTCTACACGCGCGACCTCGAGCTGGCGCGCGAATTGGCAGCGGGCGCCGCCGGGCGCTACGCCGTCGGGACGGGCGGGCAGCCCGACGTGCTGCGCGCCGAGGTCGAGCGCACCCACATCGCGACCCGCCTGGTCACCACGCGCCTCGAGCGCGAGCGCGCCGCGGCGCGCCTGAACGAGCTCCTCTCGCGCGGCCCCGAGGAGCCGCTCGGGACGCCCGTCGATCCCGGGCCGGCGCACCTGCCCGGGCCGCTCGACCGCCTGATCGCGCTCGCGCGCGAGCACCACCCGGAGCTGGCGGTGCGCGGCGCGGCCGTCGCGCGCGAGAAGGATGACGTCGCCCTCGCGCGCCGCAGCTACCTCCCCGACTTCGACCTCACCTTCGAGCGCTTCTACAACCGCGTCGGCCACGACGGGTACGGCGCCATGATCGCCATGACGCTGCCGCTCCCCTTCAAGTACCGCCGCGACGCCGCGCTCGACGAGGCGCACGCCCGCCTCGCCGGCGAGGAGGCGATGCGGCGGCGTGCGGAGGACCGCACCGCGGCCGCGGTGAAGCGGGCGCTCGCCGCCCTGGAGGCCGCGGCCGCCGAGCGCGAGCTGCTCGCCGCGACGCACCTCCCGCAGGCCGAGCAGTCCTTCGCCGCCTCGCGCGAGGCCTACGTGGCCGGCAACCTCGACTTCACGGCGCTGGTCGACAGCCTGCGCACGATCGAGTCGACCCACCTGGAGCACCACGAGGCCGCCGCCGCCTTCGAGAAGGCCTACGCCAGCCTCGAGACGGCGGTCGGGGGCGAGCTGCCCCGGGAGGAGCGGCCATGACCCGGCGGCTCACGCTCGTCATCCTCGCCGCGCTGGCGAGCCCCGCTTTCGCCGTCGACCAGCCGGCCGAGCTCTCGCGCGCGCCGATCCGCCTCGACGCCGCCCAGCAGCAAGCGATCGGCCTCACCTGGGGCACGGCCGAGCGCCGCCCGGTCGAGAAGGTGATCCGCACCGTCGGCCGGCTCGACTTCGACGAGCGCAGGCTCGCCCAGGTGACGCTCAAGGTGAGCGGCTTCATCGAGGAGCTTTACGCGAACTACACCGGGCAGCCCGTCCGCAAGGGCGATCCGCTCTTCACCCTCTACAGCCCGGAGCTCCTGACCGCGCAGCGCGAGTACCTCCTCGCGCGCGAGACGGACCGGCGCCTCAGGGGCAGCTCGCTCCCGGAGGCGCGGGCGTCCGCGGCCTCGCTCGCGCGCGCCAGCCGCGAGCGGCTCCGTCTCTGGGACCTCTCGCCCCAGCAGATGCGCGCGCTCGAAGAGAGCGGGCAGGCCAGGCGCACGCTCACCATCTACTCGCCGATCGCCGGCGTCGTCATCGAGAAGATGGCCGTCGCAGGGCAGCGGGTCGAGCCCGGCATGACGCTCTACCGGATCGCCGACCTCTCGACCGTCTGGGTGTACGGCGACGTCTACGAGTACGAGCTGCCGTTCGTGCGGGTCGGCCAGGAGGCCGCGCTCGCGCTCACGGCCTACCCCGAGCAGCGCTTCACGGCGCGCGTCGCCTACGTCGCGCCGATGCTGGATGCAAAGACGCGCACGGCGAAGGTCCGCTTCGAGCTTCCGAACTCGCCCGACCAGATCCTGCGCCCCGAGATGTACGGCACCGTCGAGCTTCATGTCCCGCTCGGCGAGCGCCTGGTCGTCCCCAGGGCCGCCGTGCTCGACTCGGGCCGCCGCCAGGTGGTGTTCGCCGACGGCGGCGACGGGCGCCTCGTGCCGCGCGAGGTCCGCCTGGGCGGGCGCTTCGACGACGCGGTCGAGGTGCTGGACGGCGTCGCGGCCGGCGAGCGCGTCGTCACCAGCGCCAACTTCCTGGTCGATTCGGAGAGCAAGCTCCAGGCGGCCGAGAGCATGATGGGGATGATGGGCGCCCTCGGCATGGGCCACGTGACCATGGAGGGCGCCCGGCCGATGGAGATGGCGGGCGGCGAGCAGGCCGCGCCGGGCGGCGCGGGTGCCGGCGAGACGAAGCAGATGGGCGACCTCCGCGTCACCGTCTTCCCGGCACGCGAGACCGCCACCGTGGGCGAGAACGCCATCCGCGTGCGCGTCGAGGACGCGGCGGGCGCGCCGGTGGCCGGCGCCGGCGTGAGCTTCAGCTACACGATGGACATGCCGGGCATGGCGATCGAGGAGACCCCCGCCCGCGAGCTCGGGGGCGGCGTCTACGAGGGGTCCGCGCGCTTCACCATGGGCGGCCCCTGGTCGCTGGTCGTAGAGATCGAGCGGCCGGGAAAGCCGCCGCTCCGCGAGCGGTTCACGCTCCGGGTGGCGTCATGATCGACCGCATCATCGAGTACAGCGCGCGGAACCGCTTCCTGGTCATCCTGCTGGTCGCGCTCGCGAGCGCCGCGGGCGTGTGGTCGCTCCGCACGAGCCCGCTCGACGCCCTCCCCGACCTCTCCGACGTGCAGGTGATCGTCTTCACCGACTGGCCCGGGCGGAGCCCCGACCTGGTCGAGGACCAGATCACCTACCCCATCGTCACCACCATGATCGCCGCGCCGCGCGTCAAGTACGTGCGCGGCGAGTCGATGTTCGGCTACTCGTTCGTGAACGTCGTCTTCCACGACGGCACCGACCTCTACTGGGCGCGGAGCCGCGTCCTCGAGTACATGCAGGGCATCACCGGCCGCCTGCCGGAAGGCGTCGCTCCCCGCCTCGGCCCCGACGCGACCGGCGTCGGCTGGGTCTACGAGTACGCGCTCGTCGACCGGAGCGGCACGCACACGCTGGCCGATCTGCGCTCCTTCCAGGACTGGACGCTGCGCTACTGGCTCGCGAGCGTGGACGGGGTGGCGGAGGTGGCCTCGGTGGGCGGCTTCGTCAAGCAGTACCAGGTGGAGATCGACCCGGCGACGCTGCTCGCCCACCGCCTCCCGCTCCGCGAGGTGATCGATGCCATCCGCCGCTCGAACAACGAGGTGGGCGGGCGCCTGGTCGAGTTCAGCGGCACCGAGTACATCGTGCGCGGCCGCGGCTACGTCCAGTCGATCGCCGACGTGGAGCAGATCGCGGTCGGGACCAACGGCAGCGGGACCCCGATCCTGGTGCGCGACATCGGCCGCGTCCACCTGGGGCCCGACCTGCGCCGCGGGCTCGCCGAGCTCGACGGCCAGGGCGAGACCGTGGGCGGCGTGGTCGTCATGCGCCACGGACAGAACGCGCTGCGCGTCATCGACGGCGTGAAGGAGAAGCTCCGCAGCATCGCGCCGTCGCTGCCGCCGGGCGTCGAGATCGTTCCCGTCTACGACCGCTCGACGCTCATCGAGCGGGCCATCGACACCCTCCGCCACACGCTGGTGGAAGAGCTCCTCATCGTGAGCGCGGTCATCCTCCTCTTCCTCTGGCACCTCCCGAGCGCGCTCATCCCGATCTTCACCATCCCGATCGCCGTGCTGCTCGCCTTCATCCCCATGCGCGCGCTGGGGCTCACGGCGAACATCATGTCGCTCGGCGGCATCGCGGTCGCGATCGGCGCCATGGTCGACGCGGCCATCGTGGTGGTCGAGCAGACGCACAAGAAGCTCGAGCGCTGGCAGGCGGAGGGCCGGCCGGGGGACTTCCGAGACGTCGTCGTCGCGGCGGTGAAGGAGGTGGGGGGGCCGAGCTTCTTCTCGCTGCTCGTGATCGCGGTCTCGTTCCTTCCCATCTTCGCGCTCGAAGCGCAGGAGGGACGGCTCTTCAAGCCGCTCGCCTTCACCAAGAACTTCTCGATCGCGATCGCGGCCGTGCTCGCGATCACGCTCGACCCCGCGATGCGGCTCCTCTTCACGCGCCTCGAGCCGTTCACCTTCGGCCCGGGCTGGCTCCGCCGGGTCGCCAACGCCGTGCTGGTCGGGACCATCCACGGCGAGGACACGCACCCCGTGAGCCGCCCGCTCATGCGGCTCTACCATCCCGTGGTCGAGCTCGTGCTCCGCTTCCGCTGGCTCACGGTCGCGCTCGCGGTGCTCGTGGTGGCGGCCACCGTCCCGGTCTACTTCCGCCTGGGCTCGGAGTTCATGCCGTATCTCAACGAGGGCACGATCCTCTACATGCCGACGGCGCTCCCGGGCATGTCCGCAACGCAGGCCCGCGCCGCGCTCCAGGTCCAGGACCGCATGCTCAAGCAGTTCCCCGAGGTCGAGCGCGTCTTCGGCAAGGCGGGCCGCGCCGAGACGCCGACCGACCCGGCCCCGCTCAGCATGTTCGAGACGGTGGTGACCCTCCGGCCGGAGAGCGAGTGGCGGAAGGGCATGACCTGGGAGCGCCACAACGACGAGATGGACCGGACGATCCGTTTCCCGGGCATGCCCAACCTCTTCTGGATGCCGATCATGACCCGCACCGAGATGCTCGCCACCGGCTTCCGCACCCCGGTCGGGGTCAAGGTCCTCGGCCCCGACCTGACCGAGATCGGCCGCATCGGCCGCGACATCGAGGGCGTGCTCTCCACCCTGCCGGGCACGCGGAGCGCCTTCGCGGAGCGCACGACGGGCGGCTACTACCTCGACCTCCGCGTCAGGCGCGACGCGGTCGCGCGCTACGGCATGACCGTGGGCGACGTGCAGGACGTCATCGAGTCCGCGATCGGGGGCGCGAGCGTGTCGCAGACGGTCGAGGGCCGCGAGCGCTACAGCATCAACGTGCGCTACCTGCGCGACGCGCGGAGCGACCTCGAGAGCCTCGCGCGCGTGCTGGTGGCGGGGCCGGACGGCGCGCAGATCCCGCTCGCCGAGCTCGCCGACATCACGGTCTCGACCGCCGCGCCGTCCATCCACGACGAGCAGGGGGCGCTCGCCGGCTACGTCTCCGTCGACGTGGTCGGCCGCGACCTGGGCACCTACGTCGCCGAGGCGAAGCGCGCGCTCGCCGCGCGCGTCAGCCTGCCGCCCGGCTACCGCCTCGGCTGGGCGGGGCAGTTCGAGTACCTCGAGCGGGCGCGCGGCCGGCTCGCCCTCCTCGTGCCCCTGACGCTCCTCATCGTCTTCGTGCTCCTCTATCTCAATACGGCCTCGGTCACGAAGACGATGATCATCCTGCTCGCCGTGCCCTTCTCGGCCGTGGGCGCCGTCTGGCTCCTCTGGGCGCTCGGCTACAACATGAGCGTCGCGGTCTGGGTGGGCCTGATCGCGCTCCTCGGCGTCGACGCCGAGACCGGCGTCTTCATGCTCCTCTACCTCGACCTCGCCTTCGACGAGCGACGGCGGCGCGGCCTCATGCGCTCCCTCGCCGATCTCCGGGAGGCGATCGTCGAGGGGGCCGTGAAGCGGCTCCGGCCCAAGGTCATGACCGTGGGCGTC
>JBKPBB010000263.1:0-4081 GCA_046744245.1 Thermodesulfobacteriota bacterium | reverse complement strand
AAGCGCCTGGACTCGGCGGGCGGCGCCGTGCTTGGATGCGCCATGCGGACGAGCCGCGCCATCGTGCAGACCGCGCCGCGCCGCCTCGAGCTGCGCGAGCTGCCCGTCCCCGACATCGACGACGACAGCGCGCTGCTGCGTATCGAGGCGTGCGGCATCTGCGGGAGCGACGCGGAGCAGTACGCGGGCGTCCTGCCCGTCCGCCTGCCCGTCGTGCCCGGGCACGAGCCGCTCGGCGTGAGCGAGCGCATCGGCGACCGGGCGGCGAAGCGCTGGAGCGTGAACGTCGGCGACCGCGTCGCCGTCGAGTCGATCATCCGCTGCGGCCACTGCCGGGCCTGCATCGCGGGGCGCTACCAGCTCTGCCGCGGGCGGGGGGGGCTCTTCGGGCACGGCTACGTGCCCCTCGACCGCCCGCCCGGCCTGTGGGGCGCGTACGCCGACTACATGTACCTCGATCCGCTCTCGATCGTGCACCGCGTGCGCGAGGACATCGCGGCGAGCCTCGCGGTCATGTTCAACCCGCTCGGCGCGGGCTTCCGCTGGGCGGTCGAGATCCCCGCCACCGGGCCGGGCGACAGCGTGCTCGTGCTCGGCCCCGGGCAGCGCGGGCTCGCGAGCGTCATCGCCGCGCGCGCGGCGGGCGCCGACACGATCATCGTGACTGGCCTCTCGCGCGACGCGACGAAGCTCGCGCTCGCGCGTGAGCTCGGCGCCGATCACGTGATCGACGTCGAGCGGGAGGACGCGCGCGCGCGCGTGCGCGAGCTGACCGGCGGGCGCGGGGCGGAGGTGGTGATCGAGGTCACCGCCAACGCGGCGGAGCCGGTGGCCGAGGCGCTCCACTACGTGGCAGCGGGCGGGCGCATCGTGCTCGCGGGCGTGAAGGGGCTCAAGGCCGTGCCCGACTTCGTGAGCGACCTGGTCGTCGTCAAGGAGATCACCATCCGCGGCGCCTTCGCGGTCACCAGCCGCGCCTACGAGTCCGCCATCCGGCTCATCGAGTCGGGCCGCGTCCCGCTCGAGAAGATGCACACGCACGACTTCCCGCTCGAGGACGCCGAGCGGGCGATCCAGACCCTCGCCGGCGAGCTGCCCGGCGAGGCGAGCATCCACTCCTGCCTCGTGCCCTAGTCCGGTGCGCATGGCGGCCCTGGCGTACTACACGGCCGGCTCTCACAGGCTCAACGCCGCGGGAGAGGAGATGACCGACGAGGGGGAGACGCAGCCCATGTTCCTCATTCGGCTCAGCGCGGAGCCGCCGTGAGTACATAGAAGATGCCGTCGGTGCTGCCGATGGAGCCGCGGCCGTTGACAATCGCGGGCGAGCCGAAGATGGGGCCGCCCGTCGTCCAAGAGGCGAGCTGTGTGCCAGTCGCCTCGTCGTAGACCCGCAGGTCATGGCTCGTGCCGATGAAGACCATGCCGTTGGCGATGCCCGGACCGCCGGCTGGGAAGTCAGAACCGGCGTGCTGCCACACCGTGCTTACGCTCCTCCGTGACCGAGGCGGATCGCGAAGCGCTCCGGCGAGCCGGCCTGATAGTCCGCGGCGCCCAGGATGTAGCGGAGCCACCACGCCCGCCGGGCCGCGGCCTCGAACACGACCAGGAATCAGATCTCGAAGAACCCGGCCTGCCCGCTCCAGCGCGGCCGGTTCGCGGCGTCGCTCGATCGCATGGCCGGCGGCGTTTGTACTCGATCGGGGCGGCGGATAGGAAATGCGTCACGCATGACGCGCGACTCCTGGGATCCCGCACAGTACGAGCGCTTCCACGACGAGCGCGCGCGGCCGTTCCTCGACCTGCTGGCGCTCGTCCGCCCGCGCCCGGGCATGCGGGTGGTGGATCTCGGGTGCGGTACGGGCGAGCTGACCGCGCGTCTCCACCACGAGCTCGCGGCGGGCGAGACGCTCGGCATCGACCGCTCCGAGGCGATGCTCGCCCAGGCGCGGCCGCGCGCGGAGGACGGGCTCCGCTTCGAGGCGGGCGACATCAGCGCCTTCGCGGCGCGCGCGGCCTGGGACCTCGTCTTCTCGAACGCCGCGCTGCACTGGGTCGATGATCACGCGGCGCTCTTCGCGCGCCTGACGGCGGCGCTCCGCGCCGGCGGGCAGCTCGCGGTGCAGATGCCGGCCAACTTCGATCACCCCTCCCACGTGATCGCCGCCGAGGTGGCGGGCGAGGCGCCCTTTCGCGACGCCCTCGGCGGTCACACGCACGCCGGACGCGCCGTCCGCCCGCCCGAGGAGTACGCGCTGCTCCTCGAGCGCCTCGGCTACGCCGAGCAGCACGTCCGCCTCCAGGTCTACGGCCACCGCCTGGCGGCGCGCGACGAGGTGGTCGAGTGGGTGAAGGGCTCGCTGCTCACCGACTACCAGCGCCGCCTCCCGCCGGAGCTCTATGCGCGCTTCGTGGCCCGCTACCGCGAGCGCCTGCTGCCCGCGCTCGAGGAGACGCGCCCGTACTTCTTCACCTTCAAGCGCGTGCTGCTCTGGGCGCAGCGCGAGATTCAGCGCCGGGCGGGGTAGAGGGGCAGGGGCTCGACCGGCATGTCGAGCGCGACCAGCTGGCCCGTGCCGGCGAGCGTCACGTAGAGCGCGCCGTCGCCGAGGCAGCAGTTCGTGGGCTCGCTCCCCGCGCCCATCTCGACGATGTCCCGCACCTCACCGTCCGGCTCGAAGACGACCACCACGTCGCCCAGGCTGCCGGCAGCGTAGAGCCGCCCGGTGGCGTCGAAGCAGAAGCCGTCGGGGTAGCCCCGCGGCAAGGTCGCGTGCGCGGCCGGCGTGGCGCCGGGCTTCGCGTCCATGACCAGGATCTTCTGCGTCACGCTCTGCGCGACGTAGAGGCGGTCGTCGGGCCCGAAAGCGATGCCGTTCGGGAAGGCGGGGATCTCCGCGACCAGCTCGACCCTGCCATCGAGCGTCGTGCGCCCGACGCGGCCGAGGCCCAGGTGCTCGAGATCTTCCCAGTTGTGCGGGTCGGTGTAGTAGAGGAGGCCGTCGGGGCCGAAGCAGAGGTCGTTCGGCCGGTTCGGGGGTGCGCCGGGCAGACGGACGGCGACGTCGCTCACCTCGCCCGCGAGCGTGACGCGCTGAATGCGCCCGGGGATGGCGTCGGGCGCGGTCCAGCGTCCGTCGTGTCCGAGCGAGAGGCCGCCGTTGTTCGCGACGTAGAGCGCGCCGTCGGGCCCGAGCGTGGCGCCGTTGGCGCCCCCGCCGGTCCGCGCCACGCGCGCCAGGGTGCCGTCGTGCCAGAGCGAGACGCATTGGCCGCGGATCTCCGTGAAGGCGACGCGCCGGGTGCCGAGCCAGACCGGCCCCTCGGGGAACTGGAGTCCGGTCGCCAGGACGGTCCGCTTCATGGCGGGGTGAGCCTCGCAGGCACCCGGGGCGGCGTCAACCTCTTGACAGCTCGTGCGTGGGGCGCGCTGCCCGGGAGAATGTGACCGTTTGCCACACGACCGATCGCGGCTTGCCTAGAAATCCTGGCCTCGGCGCTGGCACCCCCCTTGCACTTACACAGCCGATGCTCCGCGTCCTCGCGTTCTCGCTCCACCGGCCGATCGTGCTCCTCACGCTGGCCGCGGCATTTGCGGTCGCGGGCGCCTTCGCCTTCTGGCACCTGCCGATCGAGGCCTTCCCTGAGCTGGCGGATCCCCAGGTCCAGGTGATCACCCTCTTCCCGGGACACGCCGCGGAGGAGGTCGAGCGCCAGGTGACGCTGCCCGTCGAGCACGAGATGAACGGGCTGCCCGGGCTCACCCGCATGCACTCCTTCTCCATCTTCGGACTCTCGTTCGTCGTGCTCACCTTCGACGATGGCACCGACCTCTACTTCGCGCGCCAGCAGGTGAACGAGCGCCTGGCGCAGGTCGACGCGCCGGACGGGGTCAAGCCGACGCTCGGGCCGCTCTCCACGCCGACCGGCGAGATCTACCGCTACACGCTGGTCGGCGAGGGCTACTCGCCGATGCAGCTCCGCGAGCTCGAGGACTGGGTGATGGAGCGGCACCTGAAGCAGGTGCCGGGCGTCGCCGACGTGGTCTCCTTCGGCGGCTTCGTGAAGCAGTACCAGGTCC
>JBKPBB010000114.1:0-9526 GCA_046744245.1 Thermodesulfobacteriota bacterium | reverse complement strand
GCAAAAGCCGGCGCGGCAGACTTTCCGGAGCGTGAGCGCGTACCCGGAGACGACGTGCGTCTCCGGCGCGCGCAAGCCGACTGCCCAAGTCCTTCAGTTTTGCCGCGCCGGCTTCGCCGGCCGCGGCACGGCCTTCGCACGATCCACCGAACGCCACACGCTCGCTTCCGTTCCGACCCGAGACAAGGGTCTCGGGTCGGTTACCCGCGGATCAGCGTCACCCGGCAGGCCACGTCCACGTCGAGCCGCTCCACGGGCGGCAGGATGTCGCCGTCGATCATGTAGTGCTCGGGCCTGAAGAAGCGGATGGAGAGCCGCCGCGCGAGGTTGTCGAACAGCTCGGGCTCCCCCGTCGGGAAGCCCCGGTAGATGCGGACGGCGCGGCGGATGAGGCGGATGGCGCGGATCGGCCCGCCGAGGACGTGGAAGTAGCCGGGCTTGCGCGCCCCGAGATAGGTCGGACGGAAGCCGAGCGCGATGCGGTCCACGGTGGCGGCGAAGAAGAACGTGAACTGGCGGAAGGGGATGGGTGCGCCGTCGACCTCGACGTCGGCCCCCGTCGCCCGGAAGACGGCCCGCGCGCTGTGCGTGCCGACCAGCGCGGAGAGGATGAGGCGCGTCAGGAGGAGCGTCGCCTGGAAAACGCCCTGCTTCTCGCGCGCGTAGTACATGCGCAGGTAGTTGACCGCCGTGCCGAAGCTCAGCACGAAGCCGTGCTCGGCGCCGTTCACGCGCAGGAGGTCGCGCTCGGTGGTCTCGTAGACGCGGCCCCGGCGATAGTCGCGCACGACGCGGGCGAGCGCCTGCTCCGGGCGGCCGCGTCGCCCGCCGATCGCGTCCGAGATGTAGTTGATGGTGCCGGCGCGGAGCGGCAGCAGGAGCGGCAGCGGCGCGTCGCCGTACACCGCGCGGAAGCCGGTCAGCGTGCAGTGGTAGCTCCCGTCGCCGCCGCAGATGGCGAGCACCTCGGTGCCGCGCTCGCGGAACTCGCGCGCCACGTCCTGGATCGCGGGCAGCGACTCGGTCACGCGCACCGTCCCGTCCCCGCCCACGATCTCGGCCAGCCGCCGCGCGCGCTCCGCGCCGCCGTTGCGGTTCGCCCGGGCGTGCGGATTGATGATGACGCCGATGCCGGGCACCCGGACAGCCGCCTAGGCCGCGGCGCGCGCCGCGGCGAGCTGCCCGCAGGCGGCCTGGATGTCCTGCCCCCGGCTCTCGCGGATGGTCGCGTGCACGCCGTGGTCGCGCAGGATCGCCTGGAAGCGCACGATCCGCTCGCGCGGGCTCGTGACGAAGCCCGCCCCCGGGAACGGATTGAACGGGATCAGGTTCACCTTGGCGCGGAGCCCGTGCAGGAGGCGCACGAGCCGGCGGGCGTCCGCCTCGCCGTCGTTCTCGTCGCCCAGCATGACGTACTCGAAGGTGATGCGCTTGCGGCGCGGGAGCGCCAGCGCGCGGCAGGCGTCGAGGAGCGCACGCAGTGGGTAGCGGCGGTCGACGGGCATCAGCCGCGCGCGCTGCGCGTCGGTGGTGGCGGAGAGCGACACGGCCAGGTTGACGCGCGTCTCGGCGATCAGGCGCCGGATCACGGGAACGAGGCCGACGGTGGAGACCGTGATGCGCCGGGGCGAGATGGCGTAGCCCCACTCGGCGGTCAGGATGTCGAGCGCCGTGCGCACCGCCTCGTAGTTGGCGAGCGGCTCACCCATGCCCATGAAGACGATGTTCGTGAGCGGGCGTGGCGCGGCGAGCGCGCGGCCGGCGCGCACCTGACCCACGATCTCGGCGGGCGAGAGGTTGCGCACGAGGCCCATGCGCGCCGTCGCGCAGAAGCCGCACCCCATCCCGCAGCCCGCCTGGCTCGAGATGCAGAGCGTGAGCCGGTCGCGTGCGCCGGCCTCGCGCTCGAACTGCGGGATGAGGACGCTCTCGATCGCGGCGGGACGCGCGTCGCCCTCACCCGGGAGGTGGAAGAGGAGCTTCCGCGTGCCGTCGGCGGCGTCGGCGACGAAGACGGGCGCCAGCCGGCCGAGCGTGAAGTCGGCGTCGAGCCGGGCGCGCAGCCCCCGCGAGAGGTTCGACATGCGCGCGAAGCCGTCCGCGCCCTTGCGGTGCACCCAGGCGAGGATCTGCGTCGCGCGGTAGCGCGGCTCGCCCGCCGCTGCACACCACGCCTCGAGCTCGGCGCGGGACAGGTCCTGGATCTCCCGCTGCGGCACGGCGGCATCTTACCGAGCGGGTGCACCGCGCGCCACGGTTGCTTCGCTCGGGAGGGCGGCGTACCTGAAGCCGGATGGAGACGCTCGTGTTCGGCTACGGCCTCGTCGAGGCGCCGCGGGTCGACGGGGCCGGCAACCTCTACTTCAGCGACGCGATCGACGGCGGCGTCTACCGGCGCGCGCCCGACGGCGCGGTGTCGGTCGTCGTGCCCAAGCGGCGCGGCGTGGGCGGGCTCGCCCTGCACGCCGACGGCGGCGTCGTCATCTCCGGCAAGGACGTCTCGCACGTGCGCGACGGGGTGACGCGCATCCTCCTCACCGTCGAGGGCGCGCTCGGCTTCAACGATCTCACGACCGACGCGGCGGGGCATGTCTTCGTCGGCTCGCTGCGCTCCCCCGCCCTCCAGAACGAGAATCGGGTGCCCGGCGAGCTGTGGCGCGTCGAGGGCGCGGGACGGGCGGTGGAGGTCTACCGCGACGTCGCGTTCGCCAACGGCGTCGGCTTCTCGCCCGACGGGCGGACCATCTACCACTCGAGCTACAGCGAGGGCCTCGTCCTGACGCACGACCTCGCCGGCGACGGGCGCGGCGTCAACCGGCGCGTCTTCGCACGCGTGCCGCGCGGCAATCCCGACGGCCTCGCCGTGGACGAGGCGGGCGGGGTGTGGGTCGCGCTCGGTTCGGGCGGCGGCATCGCGCGCTTCGCGCCCGACGGCGGGCTCGAGCACGTGCTGGCGGTGCCCGCGCCGTTCGTGGCGAGCCTCTGCTTCGGCGGCGCCGACCGGCGCGATCTCTACATCACCACCAGCGGGAACAGCGAGCGCGCGGACCGCCGCGGCACCATTTTCCGCACGCGCGCAGACGTGCCGGGCCTGGTGGCGCCGCTGGCCCGCGTATAGGCCGCACATCCGCCGAGACTGTCCCGGAGAATCGCCGCGATCTCGCGTCGGGATAGCTTGAGCCAGCCCACACGCGGCTTGCGGGCTCCTCGATAGGGGGCGGTCACGATCGCAATGCCGGGCCGGATCAATCCGCGAGCAATTGCAGAGCTTGCGAGGCCCGTCGCGGACTCGAGCTAACTAGATCGCCGCCGTCGCCCCCGGCAGCTCGAGGCCCGGGAAGAAGAACGCGATCTCCGCGCGCGCCGTCGCCGCCGCATCGGAGCCGTGCACCGCGTTCTGCTCGACGTCGGTGCCGAACTCGCCGCGGATCGTCCCCCGGGGGGCCTTCTTCGAGTCGGTGGGGCCCATGAGATCGCGCCAGCGCGCGACCGCGCCCTCCCCTTCCAGCACGCAGACGAAGACCGGCCCCGAGCTCATGAAGCGGACCAGGTCGGCGAAGAACCCCCGCTCCTTGTGCACGGCGTAGAAGCGCTCGGCGTCGGCGGGCGCCAGGCGCACGATGCGGCCGGCGACGGGCACGAGGCCGCGCTCCTCGATCATGGCGAGGATGCGGCCGAGGACGCACTTGCGCATGGCGTCGGGCTTCACGATGCAGAGGGTGCGCTCGATCATCTCTTCCCTTTCAGGACGGCCTGCATGGTGGCGCCCAGCTCGGCGGGGCTGGGCGCGAGCGTGACGCCGGCGCGCCGGAAGGCCTCCATCTTCTCCGCCGCCGTCCCCTTCCCGCCCGCGATGATCGCGCCCGCATGGCCCATGCGCTTGCCCTTGGGCGCCGTCTGGCCGGCGACGAAGGCGACCACGGGCTTGGTCATGTGCTCGGCGATGAAGGCCGCCGCCTCCTCCTCCGCCGTGCCGCCGATCTCGCCGATCAGGATGACGGCGTCGGTGCCCGCGTCGTCCTGGAAGAGGCGGAGCGCGTCGACGAAGCCGGTCCCGATGATCGGGTCGCCCCCGATGCCGATGCAGGTGGACTGCCCGATGCCGAGGAGCGTCAGCTGGTGCACCGCCTCGTAGGTGAGCGTCCCGCTGCGCGACACGACGGCGACCCGTCCCGGCTTGTGGATGTAGCCCGGCATGATGCCGATCTTGCACTCCCCGGGCGTGATGACGCCGGGGCAGTTGGGGCCGATGAGCCGGGTGGCGCTCCCCTCGAGGACGCGCCTCACGCGCACCATGTCGAGGACGGGCACGCCCTCGGTGATGCAGACGACGAGCGGCAGCGCCGCGTCGGCCGCCTCCATGATGGCGTCGGCGGCGCCCGCGGGCGGGACGTAGATGACCGAGGCGTTGGCAGCGGTCGCACGCACGGCGGCCGCCACCGTGTCGAAGATCGGGATGCCCTCGAAGTCGGTGCCGCCGCGGCCGGGCGTCACGCCCGCCACCATCTGCGTGCCGTACTCGCGGCAGAGGCGGGTGTGGAGTTGGCCCGTCGCCCCGGTGATGCCCTGGGTGAGGACGCGCGTCGCCCTGCCGACCAGCACGCTCATCGCGCGGCCGCCGCGACCGCCTTGCGCGCCCCGTCGAGCATGTCGCTGGCGGTGATGATGTCGAGCTTGGAGTCGGCGAGGATCTTCTTCCCCTGCTCGACGTTCGTGCCCTCCATGCGGACCACGAGCGGCACCTCGAGCCCGACCTCGCGCGCGGCCTGCACGACGCCCTCGGCCAGCACGTCGCAGCGCAGGATGCCGCCGAAGATGTTGATGAAGATCGCCTTCACCGCGGGATCGGAGAGCAGGATGCGGAAGGCGGCCGCCACCTTCTTCGCGTCGGCGCCGCCGCCCACGTCGAGGAAGTTGGCGGGCATGCCCCCCGCGGCCTTGACCGTGTCCATGGTCGCCATGGCGAGGCCGGCCCCGTTCACCATGCAACCGATGTTGCCCTCGAGCGCGATGTAGGAGAGGTCGTACTTCGCCGCCTCGGTCTCGCGCGGGTCTTCTTCCGACGGATCGCGCAGCTCGCGGAGGTCGGGGTGGCGGAAGAGGGCGTTGTCGTCGAAGCCGATCTTGGCGTCGAGCGCGAGGAGCTTCTGCGACTGCAGCACCACCAATGGATTGATCTCGGCGAGCGAGCAGTCCGACTCGACGAAGCAGCGCGCGAGCGCCGTCATGAAGCCGACCGCCGGGCCGACCTGCTCCTTCGCGAGCCCGAGCCCGAAGGCGAGCCGCCGGCCCTGATAGGCGGCGAAGCCGACCGCGGGGTCGATCGTCTCGCGCAGGATCTTTTCGGGCGTCTTCGCCGCCACCTCCTCGATCTCGACGCCGCCCTCGGTGGACGCCATGACGGTCACGCGCCCGCTCGCCCGGTCGACCACCATACCGAGGTACATCTCGCGCGCGATGGCGCACCCCTGCTCGACCAGGAGCCGGCGCACCACCCTGCCCTGCGGCCCGGTCTGGTGCGTGACCAGCGCCTTCCCGAGCAGCTCCGCCGCCGCCGTGCGCGCCGCGGCCGCGTCCCGCACCAGCTTGACGCCGCCCGCCTTGCCGCGCCCGCCCGCGTGGATCTGCGCCTTCACGACGCAGGGGAAGCCGAGGCGCTCGGCGGCGGCGACCGCCTCGTCGACGGTGAAGCACGCCTGGCCGTCGGGGACGGCGACGCCGTAGCGGCGCAGGAGATCCTTCGCCTGGTGCTCGTGGATGTTCATCGCGGGAGGGTGCCCTTGCTAGCCTGGGACGTAGGCGGAGGCAACAGTCGGGACAATGTACCCGCGGGGGCTTTGCGCCGGCGCGACGGCCGGGTACGCTGTGCTCATGGGCGAGATCCGGGTGCAGGTGAAGCTGAGCAACTTCGCCGATCCCTCCCGGCGGGCGACCGCGGAGATGCTCGTCGACACGGGAGCCACTCGCGTCTCCCTGCCGAGCGGCCTCGTGCGCCGGCTCGGTCTCAGGAAGGTGGCAGAGACGCAGGTCGAGTATGCCGACGGCCGGAGGGCACGCGTGCCCGTCGTCGCCCCGCTCAGGATTGCCATCGACGGACGCGCGGCGGTGACCGAAGCCGTCCGCGCGCCTGCGCGCACCGAGCCGCTGCTCGGCCTGCTGGTGCTGGAGGCGCTCGACCTCGTCCCCGACCCGACGACGCGGCGGCTCAAGCCGAAGCACCCGGGCAAGTTGCCGCGCATGATGCTGAAGTAGCCGGGCATGACCGGCCACGTTCCGCGACTGTAGGTCAGCCCGTCTTCCCACCCGCCGCCAGCACCCGCCCCATCGCCTCGACCAGCTCGCGCACGGGCGCGGCCGAGGTCTCGAGCGCCTTCCGGGATGTTGTCTCACCGTCGTTTCACGGCGTAAAATGACGGCGACATGGCAGAGTTGTACGTTCGCCGGCTGCTCCAGGCGCCGCGCCAGTCCTTCTTCCTCTTCGGGCCGCGCGGGTCCGGCAAGAGCACATGGGTCCGAGAGGAGCTCCCACGGGCGCACCGGATCGACCTGCTCGACGAGGCTCTCTACCAGTCCTACCTGACGCAACCCGCGCTCTTCGCCGACGAGCTGCGCGCGCTCCCCGCGGGCGCCACCGTCTGCGTGGACGAGATCCAGCGCCTCCCGAGCCTCCTGAACGAGGTCCATCGCTTCATCGAAGAGCGACGCCTGCGCTTCGTGCTCTGCGGTTCGAGCGCACGCAAGCTGAAGCAGCAGGGGACCAACCTCCTCGCGGGCCGGGCGCTCCGACGCCGTCTCCATCCGTTCGTGCCCGCCGAGCTGGGCGACGCGTTCGACCTCGAGACCGTGCTCGCCTTCGGCAGCCTCCCGATCATCTGGCAAGCACCGTCGCGCACCGACGCGCTAGTCGCCTACGCGCAGATGTACCTGCGCGAGGAGATCCAGGCGGAGGCTCTCGTGCGCAACCTCCCGGGCTTCGCGCGTTTCCTGCCGATCGCCGCGCTCTTCCACGCCCAGACGCTCAACACCGCCAGCCTCGCGCGCGACGCCGGGGTGGCGCGCACGACGGTCAACGGCTACCTCGAGATCATCGAGGACACCCTCCTCGCGTTCCGGCTCCAGGCTTACGAGGGGCGCCTCCGCGTACGCGAGAAGCGGCACCCCAAGCTCTACTGGGTCGATGCGGGGATCGTGCGCGCGCTGCGCCGTCACCTCGCCCCACCATCGGTCGAGGAGCGCGGGCCGCTCTTCGAGGGCTGGGTCGCCAACCTCCTTCGCATCCACAACGACTACCACGAGCTCTTCGACGAGTGGTACTACTGGGCTCCCGCCGAGGCGGGGCGCACCGAGGTGGACTTGCTTCTCACGCGTGGTCGCGAATCGCTCGCGATCGAGGTGAAGAGCGCAGTCAAGGTCGGCCCCGAGGCGCTCCGCGGTCTCCGCGCCATCGCCGGGCTTCCTCGTCTCGCGCGTCGGGTGCTCGTGCACCTCGGCCCGCGCCCGCTGGTTACCGCCGACAAGATCGAGGTCTGGCCGGTCGGCCGCCTGCTCCGCGCGCTCGCGGAGAGGACCCTGTGGCCGTAGATCACGCCGGCTGCGCGCCGGTCGCCAGCACCCGCCCCATCGCCTCGACCAGCTCCCGCACGTGCCCGGCCGAGGTCTCGAGCGCCTTCTTCTCCTCGGGGCCGAGCGCGATCTCGATCACGCGCTCCACGCCGCCCGCGCCGATCTGCACCGGCACGCCGACGTAGAGGCCGCGGAGCGCGTACTCGCCCTCGAGCCAGGCCGCGCAGGGGAGGATCGCCTTGCGGTCGTTGAGATACGCGTCCGCCATCTGAATCGCCGCCGAGGCGGGCGAGTAGAAGGCCGAGCCGGTCTTGAGCAGGGCCACGATCTCGCCGCCCGCCTGCCGCGTGCGCTGCTCGATCTTCTCGAGCTTCTCCGCCGAGAGGAGCGAGGCGACCGGGATGCCCCCGACGGTCGTGTGGCTCCGGATGGGCACCATGTCGTCACCGTGGCCGCCGAGCACCATCGCCTGCACGTTGGTGACCGAGACCCGGAGCTCGGCGGCGAGGAACGAGCGGTAGCGGGAGGAGTCGAGGACGCCCGCCATGCCGACCACCTGCTGCTTCGGGAAGCCGGTGCGCTGCTTCATGAGCGTGACCATCGCGTCGAGCGGGTTGGTGAGCACGATGACGAACGCCCTCGGCGCGTGCGCCTTGATGCTGTCGGCGACCGTCCCGACGATCTTCGCGTTGATGCCGAGGAGGTCGTCGCGGCTCATGCCGGGCTTGCGCGGCACGCCGGCGGTGACGATGCAGACGTCGGCGCCGCGGATGTCGGCGTAGTCGTTGGTGCCGACCAGGCTCACGTCGAAGCCCTCGATGGGGCCGCCTTCCAGCAGGTCGAGCGCCTTCCCCTGCGGCAGGCCCTCGATCACGTCGAAGAGGACGACGTCGCCGAGGCCCTTGAGCGCGCAGAGGTGCGCGAGCGTGCCGCCGATCATCCCGGCGCCGATGAGCGCGATCTTCTTCCGTGGCATGGGGCTCCTCAAACAGAAAATCCGCGCGGGGTGCAAGCCCGCCGGGGGCGTCCTACGCGCGCCCCGACGGCAGGGCCATGCGTAGCCGCGCACTACATGTGGGCGACGATCGCGCGGCCGAACTCGGAGCACTTCACCAGCGTGGCGCCCTCCATCAGCCGGTGGAAGTCGTAGGTGACGGTCTTCGCGGCGATCGCGCCCTCCATGCCGCGCATGATCGCGTCGGCCACCTCGTCCCAGCCGAGGTGGCGGAACATCATTTCCCCCGACAAGATCACGGAGCCCGGGTTCACCTTGTCCTGGTTGGCGTATTTGGGCGCCGTGCCGTGCGTCGCCTCGAAGATGGCGTGGCCGGTCATGTAGTTGATGTTGCCACCGGGCGCGATGCCGATGCCGCCCACCTGCGCGGCCAGCGCGTCGGAGAGGTAATCGCCGTTCAGGTTCGGCGTCGCGATCACGTCGAACTCGCGCGGGCGCGTGAGGACCTGCTGGAGGGTGACATCGGCGATGGCGTCGCGCACGAGCAGCTTCTGCTTCCACTTGCCGTCGCCGTGCGTCGGCCAGAGGGCCAGCGCCGCCTCGACGTCGCGCCGCACCTTCGCCTGCTGGTCGGGCGTCATCAGGTCGTAGCCCGGGTCGATCTCGCGTGCGTTGTCCTCGACGGAGATGGTGGGCCGGGCCTCCCGGTTGCCGAGGATCCAGCTCTCGCGCTCGGTGACGATTCGGTCGCGGTAGTCCCGGACGGCGAGCGCGTAGCCCCAGTCGCGGAACGCGCCCTCGGTGAACTTCATGATGTTGCCCTTGTGGACGAAGGTGAGGCTCCGGCGCCGGTGGCGGAGCGCGTACTCGATCGCGGCGCGGGCGAGGCGCTCGGTCCCCTCGCGCGACACGGGCTTCACGCCGATGCCGCTGGTGGCCGGGAAGCGGATCTTCCTGACCCCCATGTCGCCCTGGAGGAACGCGATCAGCTTCCGCGCCTCGGCGCTC
>JBKPBB010000301.1:0-3439 GCA_046744245.1 Thermodesulfobacteriota bacterium | reverse complement strand
CTCCAGGCGCGCGCCCGCCCAGGTCTGGTGCTCGAGGTCGAGGCCGACGGCGCGTGGGTGCGGGTCGCGCCCGGGCCGCTGGTCGCCGGCAACGGCGGCACACGCCTCGGCCCCGGCGCGGGCACGCTCCGGCGCGCGGGCAGCGCGGGCCTCGAGCAGGCCCTCCTGTGCGCCCTCGAGAACCCGCGCGACGGCTACCTGGACCGCCTGCTCCGCCGCCGCCTGTCGCGGCCGCTCACGCGCCTCCTCCTCCGCACGCCGGTCACACCGAACGCCGTCCCGGTGGTCGGCATCGCGCTCGGGGTCGCGGGCGGCCTCCTCCTCGGCGTCCCCGGCGTGGCGGCGGTCGTGGCGGCGATCGCCCTTCTCGAGGCCTCGGCGGTGCTCGACTGCTCGGACGGAGAGGTCGCGCGCCTGCGCTTCGCCGAGTCCCGCCTCGGCCACTGGCTCGACGTCACGGGTGACACGGTCGTGCACGTCGCGGTGCTGGCGGGGATCGCCCGGCGCGTCGCGCTCACCGGGAGCGCCCCGGGCTGGCCGCTCCTCACCGCGCTCCTCCTGGGCGTCCTGGGTGCATTTGCCGTGATCACCTGGAGCGACGCGACCGAGGCGCGCCGGCGGCGGGTGGCGGCGTGGGAGAACCAGCTCCTCGACCGGGTGCTCTCCCCCCTCACCACGCGCGACTGGCACGTCTTCCCGGTCGTCTTCGCCCTCGCCGGACGCCTCGACCTCCTCGTGCCGGCCGCCGCGGTCGGGGCAAACCTGTTCTGGGTGACGGGGCTCGTCCTCCTGCTGCGCGTGCTGCGCAGGACCTAGTATGCTTGGTTGCTCGCGGCTTGAGCCCGGGGCAGGAGGCGAGTAGACTCCGCGCCCAATGTCGTGGTGGTTGTGGCTGCTGCTGGGGCTGGCGCTGCTGGCGTCCGAGGCCTTCACGCCGGGCGCCTTCTTCGTCTTCTTCTTCGGCCTCTCCGCCATCGCGGTCGGCCTCGCGGTGCGGCTGGGCCCCCACAGCCCGGGCTGGTTCCAGTGGCTCCTCTTCTCGCTGCTCTCCGTCCTCTCGGTGGTGTTCCTTCGCGGCCCGCTCTTGAGGCGCATCATGCCGGTCCGGCGCGAGGGCCTCGCCGTCGACGCGCTCGTCGGCGAGGTGGCCGTGCCGCTCGAGGACCTGGCTCCGGGAGCGGTCGGCAAGGCGGAGCTCCGGGGCTCGGCGTGGACGGCGAAGAACGTGGACGCGCGCCCGCTCGCGCGCGGCGAGCGCAGCATCGTGGCGCAGGTGGACGGCCTGGTGCTGTCCCTGCGCGCGCAATAGCGGAGGAGGAGCGCAATGACCGGAGCCCTCGTCGTCTTCCTTGGTCTCGCCCTGCTGGTGATCATCGTCATATCGCGGACGGCGGTCGTCGTCCCCCAGCAGAGCGCCTTCGTGGTCGAGCGCCTCGGCCGCTACCGCGCCACGCTGGACGCCGGCTTCCACATCCTCCTCCCCTTCATCGACGCGATCCGCTACCGGCACTCCCTCAAGGAGCACGCGGGCGAGATCCCGGAGCAGATCTGCATCACCAGGGACAACGTGCAGGTGCACGTGGACGGCGTGCTCTATCTGAAGGTGCTGAACCCCGAGCGCGCCTCCTACGGCGTCACCGACTACCTGTTCGCGATCACCCAGCTCGCGCAGACCGCGCTGCGGAGCGAGATCGGCAAGATCGACCTCGACAAGACCTTCGAGTCGCGCACCCAGATCAACCTCGAGGTCGTGAACGAGCTCGACAAGGCGACCGAGCCGTGGGGCATCAAGGTCCTGCGCTACGAGATCAAGAACATCACGCCCCCCGCCGACGTGCTCGCCGCGATGGAGAAGCAGATGCGGGCCGAGCGCGAGAAGCGCGCCGTCATCCTCACCTCCGAGGGCCAGCGCGACGCCGCCATCAACACCGCCGAGGGCGAGAAGCAGCAGGTCATCAAGGCCTCCGAGGCGAAGAGGCAGCAGCAGATCAACGAGGCCGAGGGGCAGGCTGCGGCCATCCTCGCCGTCGCCCAGGCGACCGCGGAGGGCATCCGCAAGGTGGCGGACACGATCCGCATGCCTGGCGGCTTCGAGGCGGTGCAGCTGCGCGTCGCCGAGCAGTACATCGGGCAGTTCGGCGAGCTGGCGAAGGCGGCGAACACCCTCGTCCTGCCCGCGACCGTGAGCGACGTCGGCTCGATGCTCGCGCTCGCCATGAACGTGATCGGGCGGCGGGCCGGGGGCGCGACCGGAGCGCCGAGCGCGTAGCGCCGGTGGCGGGGCGAGCCGGCGCGAACGGGTCCGGCGGTCGATCGGGCGCGTGTCGCTCGCCTCCGTAGCCGGTGCCTGTGCCCTTCTACTCGCCCTTGAAGTTCGCCGGGCGCTTCTCGAGGAACGACCTGGCGCCCTCCAGATGGTCCCTCGATGTCAGCATCAGATGCTGCCCGTGACGCTGATAGTCGAAGAAGTAGGGGAGGTTGAGGTTGAGGCCGACGCGCAGCGCCTCCTTCGCCAGCCGCTGCGCCAAGGGCGCCTGCGCCGTGAGCTTCGCCGCGAACGCCGCGGTCGCGGCGGCGAGCTCTTCGTGCGGGACGACCTTGTTGACCATGCCGATGCGCTCGGCCTCCGCCGCCTCGATGATATCGCCGCTCAGGATCAGCTCGTAAGCGCGCGCCAGACCGATCAGTCGGGGCAGGACGAGCAGGCCGCCCGCTTCAGGGATGAGGCCGCGGCGCACGAAGAGCTCGCCGAAACGCGCCTTGTCGGAGCAGATGCGCATGTCGCACATCAGCGCGATGTCGCATCCGTAGCCGACCGCTGGGCCGTTGACCGATGCGATGGTCGGCTTCGGATACGTGATCAGGAAGTCGAGCGCGACCGGGTCGTGCCTCCGCCACTCCTCGACTTGCGTCCGGCGCGACGGCTCGTGCTGCTGAAACTCGGGATTGAGGAAGATCTCGCGGACGTCGTCGCCGGCGCAGAAGCCGCGGCCGGCGCCGGTCAGCACCACGGCGCGGATCGCGTCGTCGCCTTCCGCGTCCTGCAGCGCCTCGGTGATCTCGGCATAGGTCCTGAGGGTGCAGGCGTTCAGCACCTGCGGCCGGTTGATGGTGATGGTCGCGATCGCCTCGCGCTTCTCGTAGATGATGTCGCTGTAGGCCATTGGCGTCGACTCCCCGGATGGTTTTCCCGAGCTATCCCAGGAAGTCGAAACGGGCGTCAAGACGCCTCGGGATGAACGACGCTTTCCGGCGGCGCTCAGCTCCAGCGGAGCGTGCTGCGCGTCGGCCAGTACCGTGCCGGGGGCTCGGCGAGGGCGGCCAGCGCGCCCGACGTCTCGGGGTCGAGGGCGAGCGAGAGCGCGCCCAGGTGCGAGGCGAGCTGCGCGGTGGTTGCGGCGCCCGAGAGCACGACGTCGACGAAGGGCCGGGCCAGCAC
>JBKPBB010000236.1:0-2294 GCA_046744245.1 Thermodesulfobacteriota bacterium | reverse complement strand
TGCCACCGCCGCCCGCTCCGGCGGCGCCGGCCGTCGACGCCGAGCGTCCCACGGCCGTGCCGGCGGCCACCCGGGACCTCTTCACGGCGCCGGGACTCGGCGCGACGCGCACGCTGGAGGAGCTGCGCGCTCACATCGGCGACTGCCAGCGCTGCAAGCTCGCACCGCACCGCACCCACCTCGTGTTCGGCGTCGGCAACCCGCGCGCGCGCCTCGTGTTCGTGGGCGAGGCGCCGGGCCGCGACGAGGACCTGCAGGGCGAGCCCTTCGTCGGGCGCGCCGGCCAGCTCCTGACCGAGATCATCACCAAGGGCATGCGGCTCGAGCGCAACGACGTCTACATCGCGAACGTCATCAAGTGCCGGCCGCCGGAGAACCGCAACCCCGAGCCGGACGAGGTGGCGAGCTGCGAGCCCTTCCTCCTCCGTCAGCTCGAGCTGATCTCCCCCGAGGTGATCGTGGCGCTCGGCAAGTTCGCGGTCCAGACGCTGCTCCGGACGAAGGCGCCGATCACGCAGCTCCGCGGGCGCTGGTACGACTATCACGGCATCAAGCTGATGCCGACCTTCCATCCCGCCTACCTGCTGCGCAACCCGGGCGACAAGCGCCTGGTGTGGGAGGACATCCAGAAGGTCATGCAGGCGCTCGGCCTTGCGGGCGGGCGTACGTGAGCAGCGCCGCGGCGCTGATCGCGCTCTTCCTGGCGGCGGCGCCGGTCCGGGCGGAGACGCCGGCGAGCCCGGCCACGCTGGCGCGGATCGTGGTCGACGGCACGATCAACCCGGCCGTGGCGAGCTTCGTGCACGAGTCGATCGCGCGCGCCCACGACGAGGGCGCGCCGGCGCTCGTGATCCAGCTCGACACGCCGGGCGGCCTCCTGCCCTCGATGCAGGCGATCGTGAAGGACATCCTCGCGGCGCCGCTGCCCGTGATCGTCTACGTCGCCCCGAGCGGCGCCGGCGCCGGCTCGGCGGGCGTGTTCATCACGCTCGCCGCGCACGTGGCCGCCATGGCGCCGGGCACGAGCATCGGCGCCGCCCACCCGGTGGGCGGCGGCGGCGAGGACATCAAGGGGACGATGGGCCGGAAGATCGTCAACTTCACGGCCTCGTTCAGCGAGGCGATCGCGCACAAGCGCGGCCGCAACGTCGAGTGGGCCGCCAAAGCGGTCCGCAAGAGCGTCTCCATCACGGCCGAGGAGGCGGCGCGGCTGAACGTCGTCGACTTCGTGGCCAAGGACCTCGACGAGGTGGTGGCACGCGCCGACGGGCGCACGATCGACGTGGCGGGGGAGAACCTCAAGCTCGCGCTCGGCAAGGCCGTCCGCGGCGCGGACGGCCACGTGCGCGTGCACACCTACGAGATGCGGCTCTCGCAGCGGGTGCTCAACGTGATCGCCGATCCGCGCATCGCCTCGCTCCTCATGATGGCGGGGCTCCTCGGCCTCTACCTCGAGTTCACGCACCCGGGGCTGGCGTTCCCCGGGGTCGCGGGGGCGATCTGTCTCCTCCTCGCGCTGGCGGCTCTGCACGTCCTGCCGGTCAACACCTCGGCGCTGGCCCTCCTGCTGCTCGGCGTGGCGCTCCTCGTCGCGGAGGCGTTCCTGCCCACCTTCGGCGTGGTCGGGGCGGGCGGGCTGGTGGCGTTCGTCCTGGGGGCGCTGTTTCTCTTCGACGCCGCCGAGACCGGCGTGGTGGTGCCGAAGAGCCTCGTCTTCGGGGTGAGTGGGGCCGTGGCCGGCATCATGCTGGTGGTGGCGACGCTGGTGGCACGCTCGCAGCGGGTGCGGGCGTCGCAGGGGGCGGAGGGGATGGTCGGCGCGGTCGGGGTGGCGCGGGGACGGCTGGCGCCCGTCGGGCCGGTGGTGGTACGCGGCGAGTACTGGACGGCGGAGAGCGACGAGATCGTGGACGCGGGGGAGCGGGTCGAGGTGACCGCGGTGGACGGGCTCCGGTTGCGGGTGCGGCGCGCCCGCCCCGCGGGCCGCTGAAAGGAGGCTCCGATGCCAGGCTTGCTGGGAGCAGTCGCGATCGTGGGGGTCTTCCTGCTGAGCGGGCTCAAGGTGCTGCGCGAGTACGACCGCGCGGTGGTCTTCCGCCTCGGACGGCTGGTCGGGGCGCGCGGCCCCGGGCTGGTCTACGTCATCCCGGGCGTCGAGAAGGCGCTGCGCATCGATCTCCGCACCATCACCATGGACATCCCCTCGCAGGACGTCATCACCAAGGACAACGTCTCGCTCAAGGTGAACGCCGTCCTCTACTTCCGGGTGATCGATTCCAACCGCGCCGTGGTCG
>JBKPBB010000021.1:0-2490 GCA_046744245.1 Thermodesulfobacteriota bacterium | reverse complement strand
GATGAAGCGCCGGGGGCCCGAACCGGCGGCCTCGGCGCGGAAATCCTCTCGGGGACGTCCGCGGTCACGTGGAACGGCCGCGGCGGCACCTTGGCCGGGGCCGGGGCCGGCGGCGAAGGCTTCGACGCCGGCGCGGGCGCCGCTGCCACGGCCAGGCGCGGCAGGACGGGCGCCGCCGGCTGGACCGGCTTCGCCTCCTCGTGCACCTTGTCCGGCGCGCGCTCCGCGCCCTGTTCGCCCATCAGCTTGTCGTAGAAGCCGAACTCGGGCTCCGTCTTCGGGCGCTGCCCCTCGGGCGGCGGCGCGGAGGTGACGGGCAGGCGGACCACCTGCTGCTCGACCAGGCTGCGCGCCTGCGTGCCCTTCCCGACGTAGAAGCCGAGCAGGTAGACGAGGCCGCAGGTCGTGATCCAGGCGAGGAGGAGGATCAGCCGATCTCCCAGCCCGAGCCCGCCGCGCCCATCTCTCGCCATCCAGCCTCCTTCACATCCGCTCGGGTGCCGTCACGCCGGCCAATCCGAGCGCGCCCCGCAGCACTTGCTGGACCGCGCGCACCAGTGCGAGCCGGGCCTGGGTCGACGTGCGGTCCTCGGTCAGGATGCGCTGTCGATTATAGTAGCGGTGGAAGGCGCCGGCCAGGTCGAGGGCGTGGAAGACGATGCGGTGGGGCTCCAGGTCGCGCGCCGCGGTCTCGACCACGTCGGGCCAGCTCGCCACTGCGCGCACCACCTCCACCTCGGGCGCGCCCAGGGGCGACAGATCCGGCGCGGGGGCGAGCGCGATGCCGGCCTCCGCCGCCTGGCGCAGCACGCTCGCGATGCGCGCGTGCGCGTACTGCACGTAGAACACCGGGTTGTCGGTGCTCTGCTGCTTGGCGAGGTCGAGGTCGAACTCGAGGTGGCTGTCGGACTTGCGCATGAGGAAGAAGAAGCGGGCCGCGTCCACCCCCACCTCGTCGAGCAGCTCGTCGAGGGTCACGTACTCCGCGCGGCGCGTGGACATCTTCACCTGCTCGCCGTGCCGCGTGAGGGTCACGAACTGGTAGATGACGGGGCGGATGCGCGCCGCGTCGGCGCCCAGCGCGCGCAGCGCCGCCGCCACCTCCTGGTGCTCGGCGATGTGGTCGGCGCCGAGCACGTCGATCACGACGTCGAAGCCGCGCGCGAGCTTGTCCAGATGATACGCGATGTCCGGCAGGCGGTAGGCCGGCTCGCCCGAGCTCTTGACCAGCACGCGGTCCTGCTCGAGACCGACCGCCGCGCCGCTGAGCCACACCGCCCCCTCGCGCCGCAGGACGAGGCCGCGCGCCTCGAGCGCGTCGAGCGTGCGCTGGATCGCCCCCGAGCGGTAGAGCGAGTCCTCGTCGAAGTAGCGGTCGAAGGTGATTCCGAGCCGCTCCTGCGTGGCGCGGATGGCGGCGAAGATCGACTGCTCGGCGGCGTCGCGGAAGGCGGTGCCGTGGTCTTCGGCGAGCGCCGCGCCGTGACGCTCGACCAGGCCGCGCGCGATGTCGCGGATGTACTCGCCCTGGTAGCCGTCATCGGGGAAGGCCGCGGGGCGGCCGATGAGCTCCAGGTAGCGGGCGCGCACCGAGTCCGCCAGCACCTTCATCTGCCGGCCGGCGTTGTTGAAGTAGTACTCGCGCTCGACCAGCCAGCCGACCGCCGCCAGCAGGCGGGCGAGCGTGTCGCCGATCACCGCGTTCCGCCCGTGCCCGACGGTGAGCGGGCCGGTCGGGTTGGCGCTCACGAACTCGACCTGCGCCCGGCGTCCGGCGCCGGTCGCCGCGCGGCCGTATGCCTCGCCCGAAGCCAGCGCGTCGGCGAGCATCCGCTGCCAGAAGGCCGGCGCGAACCGGAAGTTGATGAAGCCGGGACCGGCGACCTCGGGCGGCCCCTGGAGCCAGCCGGCGGGCGCCGCGGCCTCGAGGTGGCCGACCAGCAGGCGCGCGATGGCATGCGGCGGGCGGCCCTCGCCGCGCGCCAGGACGAGCGCGGCATTGGTCGAGAGGTCGCCGAACTTGGGATCGCTCGGCACCTCGACGGCGAAGGCCGGCGCCTCCGGCCGGCGGAGCTCGCCGGCGGCGATGGCGGCGCTCAGCGCCTGGCGGACGAGCCCCTCAACGTGGCGCTTCATCCCCGCCCCCGCGGCGCCAAAGGCAGCCGCCGGGATGCGGGTCCGGGACGCGGGGAGCGGGCATGACGCTGCTTGTATGCGCCGCCGGGGGCGGGGTCAAACTCTCCCGGGGGCCCGTCCAGTGCTCGGGCGCTACGCGCCCTGCGCGCTTCCGATGCCCCCGGACCCCGTCGGCCAGCGCGAGCGCTCTCGCGCTCGGCCTCCCCCTCAAACTCATCCCGGGGCCCGTCCAGTGCTCGGGCGCTACGCGCCCTCTGCGCTTCCGATGCCCCCGGACCCCGTCGGCCGGCGCGAGCGCTCTCGCGCTCGGCCTCCCGCTCAAACTCATCCCGGGGCCCGTCCAGTGCTCGGGCG
>JBKPBB010000123.1:0-2377 GCA_046744245.1 Thermodesulfobacteriota bacterium | reverse complement strand
CTCCTCGTCGTCCGCCCGCGCCCCGCCGGGCAGCCGGATCGGTCGTGAGTGCCGCGGCGCGGGCACGAGCTTCCCAGTGATCGTCACGTCAACGCCGCGCGAGCCGCCCGCGAGCGTCGCGACGACCGGCTCGCCCGGCCCGAAGGGGATGCCGGTCGAGAACGTGACGTGCGCGTTCTGCAGGGTGCTGAACCCCTGCAGGTTGTTGGGCAGGAGCATGGTCTCGAGCAGCTCGACCGAGCAGCGCGTGCGCTGCGAGTCGGCGAGGTAGAGCGGGCCCACCTCCTGGCCGTGGTTGGCGACCAGGATGTCGGTCAGGAGGAACGTGCGCTCGTCGGGGACCAGGTAGACGGTCACGCCGGGCGCGGATCCACTCGAGCCGTCGCGCGCGCCGACGCTCGCCGCGAAGGCGCTGACCGGCTCCTCGTAGGCGCCCGCGCCGCGCGCGGCGGCGAGGAGGAGGCAGGCGGCGACGAGCCGCCTCACACGGGCGCCCGGCCCACGGCCAGCAGCGACATGCCGATGGGCGGCTTCAGGTGGCGCTCCAGGCGGAGCAGCGGCACCAGCCGGTCGTTCAGGCGCGCCTGGAGCCCGGGCACGCTCCGGCGTTTCAGCACGCGCGCGTTCAGCCACCAGCCGACCATGCCGAGCAGGTTGAAGTAGCTCACGTGCTCGACCTCGAGCCCCGCGGCGTGCAGCTTCGCGTCGATCTCGTCGCGCGTGTAGCGACGGTGGTGGCCGATGGCGGCGTCGATCGTCCCGTAGAGGGCATGCAGCGCCGGAACGATGAGCACCACGCGCCCGCCCGGCGCGAGCAGCGCGCGCATGGCGCGCAGCGAGGCGGCATCGTCGGCCACGTGCTCGAGGACGTTCGCGCACACCACCGTGTCGAAGCGATGCGGCGCGAGGCCGTCCTCGCCGAGGCGGGCGAGGTCGAGGAAGCGCACCTGCACGTTCGGCGTGTCGGCGAAGGTGCGGCGCAGGAGCTCCACGTACTCCGGGTCGACGTCGCTCGCGACCACCTCCTCGCGCGTCGAGAGGTAGCGCGTCATGACGCCGGTGCCGGAGCCCACCTCGAGGACGCGCCGGCCGACGTAGGGTCGCATCAGGTCCCAGAGGAACGCCGTGTAGCGCCGCAGGACCTCCACGCGCCGGAGGGTGGTGTACCCCTCGTCCTCGCGCCCGACGTCGGGCCGGATCGTGAAGCGCAGGATGGTCCAGAAGGCCGAGACGCCGTCCTTCCAGCCGATCTTCTTGCCCTCGGAGTACTGCCGGCCGTGGTACGCGATCGGCACCTCGTAGACCCGGCAGCGCAGGTGGGCGACCTTGGCGGTCAGCTCCGGCTCGAGGCCGAAGCGGTTCGAGCGGATGGGGATGCGACGCAGGATGTCGGCGCGGAAGACCTTGTAGCAGGTCTCCATGTCGGTGAGGTTCAGGTTGGTGCAGATGTTCGAGACGAGCGTCAGCAGCCGGTTCGCCACCGTGTGCCAGAAGAAGAGCACGCGGCGCGGACTGCCGGCGAAGCGCGAGCCGAAGACCACGTCGGCGTGCCCGTCGAGGATGGGCTGGAGCAGGCGCGGGTACTCGGCCGGGTCGTACTCGAGGTCGGCGTCCTGGACGAGAGCGATCTCGCCCGTCACGTGCCCCACGGCGCGGCGGACCGCGGCGCCCTTGCCCTGGTTGCGCTCCTGGAAGAGGACGACGAGGCGGTTCTCGGGCGTCGCGGGCGTCGCCGCGTGCATCTCCTCGAGCACGGCGCGCGTCCCGTCGGTCGAGCCGTCGTCGACCACGATGATCTCTTTCGGAATGCGCACCGCCATGACGCGCGCGAGCAGCGCGCGCACCGTGGCGACCTCGTTGTAGACGGGCACCAGCACGGAGAGGCGGGGACGGGACTTCACCGATGCCGATTGTCGCAAGCCGGGGGCGGGGGCTCAAGCGCCCGAGAGCCGTGCGCGCCTTCTCCCTCGCGCCCGCAGGTCGCGAGGGGCGGCCTGAGGCCGCGTCGGCGGCCTCGGGATGGATCGCGTGGAGAGACCAACCGAAGGTCGCGGGCGCCTCAGGGAAGCGACGTCCCGGTCGAGCGAATGGCGGTCAGGGCACGGCGCGCGGGATGCCGGCCCGGGACAGCAGGCGCCGGGCGAGGAGGAACGGCACCGCCGCGCTCGTCAGGTGGAGGATGCGCGCAGGCCCGAGGCCCCTGAACATCGGGTTCTCGAGGATGTTTTGCTGATCGTCGAACTCGACGAAGCCGTTGCGAAGCGCGGGCAGGAAGGCGAGCGCGGTGATCGCGACGACGGCGGCCGCATCGCGGCCGGCCCTCGACGGCGAGGGTGATCTGCCCGAGGCCGGCGCCGCGGCGGTCAAGGAGCTCCAC
>JBKPBB010000305.1:0-14260 GCA_046744245.1 Thermodesulfobacteriota bacterium | reverse complement strand
GCCGTGCTCCTCGTCGGCCCGGCGGGCATCGGCAAGCGCACGCTCGCCGACGCCTTCGCGGCCCGTCTCCTCTGCGCGGCGCCCGTCGCGGGTGGCGCGTGCGGCGCCTGCGCGCACTGCACCCGCGTGGGCGCGGGAACGCACCCCGACCTGCACCTGGTGGCGCGCGATGCGGAGCGCCGCGACATCCGCATCGAGCAGGTGCGCGGGCTGACGCGCTGGCTCGCGCTCCAGCCGCTCATGGCGGCGCGCAAGGTAGGTGTGCTCGACGACGCGCACTGCCTGAGCGAGCAGGCGCAGAACGCGCTCCTGAAGACGCTCGAAGAGCCGCCCGGGGCGGCAGTGCTCGTGCTGGTCGCCTCCTCCGCGGCGCTTCTCCTTCCGACCGTCCGCTCGCGCTGCCAGGTGGTGCGCCTCGAGCCGCTGCCGGCGGCGGAGGTGGTGCGCGTGCTCGAGGCCTCGGGCGTGCCGGCCGAGCAGGCAAGCCAGCTCGCACCGCTCGCCGAGGGATCGCCCGGCCGCGCGCTCGCGCTCGCGGGTGAGGCGGAGAAGCGCGCGCGCGCGCTCGTGCTGCGGGACCTGCCCCGGCTCCGTGAGCTCGACGCCGACGAGCTCTCCAGGATCGCGCAGGAGCTCTCGCGGGGGGCCCTCGACGCGGGCCTCGCGACCGCCCTCGCCTGGTACCGCGACGTCCTCGAGACGGCGCTCGCGGGCGACGGGGCCGCGCTGCGCAACCCGGCGGCGGCGGACGACGTCCGGCGCGCCGCGCGCCGCCTCTCCGCGGCGGCGCTGCTTCGCCAACTCGAGGCGGTCTATGATACGATCATCGCCCTCGAGAAGAACGCCAACCGCATGCTCGCCGTCGAAACCATGCTCCTCTCGCTGCGCGCGATCGAGCGTGGCGCCAGCGCGGGCGCGTCCCCATGGAAGAGCACCCGGTAGAGCCCGGAGCCCTCGCGGTCGGGGTCCGCTTCCGGCCGAGCGGCCGGATCTACGACTTCGATCCGGGTCCGCTCCTCCTCCTGCGCGACGATCGCGTGCTGGTGGAGACCGAGCGCGGCCCCGCGCTCGGCACGGTGGTCGTCCCGGCCCGCTTGCGGCCCCTCACCCGCGCCCTCCAGCGCGTCATCAAGAAGGCCGACTCGCGCGACCTGGCGCGCGAGGACCAGAACCTCCAGCGGGAGCGGCAGCACTACCGCACGGCGCTCGAGCTGGTGCGCGGCCGGAACCTCGCGATCAAGCTGATCAAGGCCGAGTCGACCTTCGACGCGAGCAAGGTCACGTTCTTCTTCGCGGGCGAGGAGCGGGTCGACCTCCGGGACCTGGGGCGCGAGCTGGGCGAGCTGCTGCGCACGCGCGTCGAGATGAAGCAGATCGGCGCGCGCGACGAGACCAAGGTGACGGGCGGGGTCGGCCCGTGCGGGCGCGAGCTGTGCTGCTCCTCGTGGCTGCAGGAGTTCCAGCCCGTGTCGGTCCGGATGGCGAAGGAGCAGGGCCTGTCGCTCAACCCCTCGAAGCTCGCCGGCATGTGCGGGCGGCTCAAGTGCTGCCTGCGCTACGAGTACCAGACGTACGTCGAGCTCAAGAGGACGCTGCCGTCGGTCGGGGCGCCGGTCGAGTCGGTCAAGGGCGACGGCACGGTCGTCCGCCAGAACGTGCTCAAACAGACCGTGATCGTCCGCCGCAGCGAGGACAACGTCGAGGTCGAGGCGACCCGGGACGACCTGGTCGTCCGCCGGGCCGACGCCTGACGCCGGCGGCGCAGCGCGCACCCGCATGCCGAGCGAGCCGCTCTACCTGACCACGCCGCTCTTCTACGTGAACGCCGAGCCGCACCTCGGCCACTTCTACGTGACGCTGGTGGGCGACGTCCTGGCGCGCTTCTGGCGCGCGCGCGGGCGTACCGTGTTCACGCTGACGGGCACCGACGAGCACGGGGACAAGGTCGCGCAGGCCGCGGCTGCGGCGGGCGTAACGCCGCAGGCGCACGCCGACCGCGTGAGCGCGCTCTTCCGCTCGACCTGGGAGGAGGCGGGGCTCCGCTACGACCACTTCATCCGCACCACGGACGCCTACCACGTGCGCTACGTGCAGCAGATCCTGGCCCGGGTGCACGCGCGCGGCGACGTCTACTTCGGCAGCTACCGCGGCCTCTACTGCTTCGGCTGCGAGCGTTTCTACCAGGAGCGCGAGCTGGTCGACGGCGTCTGTCCCGACCACCGCGTGGCACCCACGGAGATCGCCGAGGAGAACTACTTCTTCCGCATGGGCGCCTACCAGGCGCGCCTGCAGGAGGCGCTCGAGGCGCAGCCGGACCTGATCGTCCCCGACGGATATCGCCGGGAGGTGCTGGCGCTCCTGCGCGACCCGATCGGCGACCTCTGCATCTCGCGGCCGAAGAGCCGCCTCGCCTGGGGGATCGAGCTCCCGTTCGACGACCGCTACGTCACCTACGTCTGGTTCGACGCGCTGCTCAACTACGTGAGCGCGCTCGAGCACCGCGGCCGCCTGGAGCTCTGGCCGACGGCCCATCATCTGATCGGGAAGGACATCCTGAAGGCCCACGCCATCTTCTGGCCGACCATGCTGATGGCGGCCGGGCTGCCGCTCTACCGCCGCCTCTGCGTCCACGGCCACTGGCAGATGCAGGCGGGCAAGATGTCGAAGAGCCTCGGCAACGTGGTGCGCCCGCTCGCCATGAAGGGGCGCTACGGGATGGACGCGTTCCGCTACTACCTGCTGCGCGACATGGCCTTCGGGCAGGACGCGGAGTTCAGCGAGGCGGCGCTGGTGACACGCCTCAATGCCGACCTCGCCAACGGGCTCGGCAACCTGGCGAGCCGCGTGCTCGCCATGCAGCAGCGCTACTTCGCGGGCGCTCTGCAGCCGCGGGCCCCGGAGCCGGCGGACGAGACCCTCGCCGCCGCCTTCGCGGCGGCCCGGCGGGAGGTCGAGGCGCACGCCGCCGAGCTCGCCTTCCACCGCGCGCTCGAGGCGCTCTGGCACGCGCTCGACCAGGCGAACAAGTACGTGGTCGAGACCGCGCCCTTCACGCTCGCCAAGGACCCTGCGCGGTTGCCGCGGGTGGGCGCCATCCTCCATGAGCTGTGCGAGTCGCTGCGCGTGACGGCGCAGCTCGTCGAGCCGTTCATGCCGGAGACCGCGGCCCGCCTCGCGGCCCTGCTCGGCCTGCCGGCGGCGCGCCTGGCCGCGCTCGAGCTCCCGTGGGGCCAGGCGTTCCCGGCCGGCCACCGGACCGCTGCGCCCGAGCCGCTCTTTCCGCGCGTCGATCCGGTGCCCGAGTGAGCGACGCGCCGGCGCTGGTCGACTCGCACTGCCACGTCGCGGAGCCGGAGTTCGACGCCGACCGCGAGGACGTGCTCCAGCGCGCGGCGGCGAGCGGCGTGTCGACTCTCGTCTGCGTCGGCGCCACGGGGCCCGCGCAGACGAACGCGCGCGCGCTCGCGCTGGTCGGGCGGCAGGGGCCGGTCGAGATCGTGGCCACGGTCGGCGTCCACCCGCACCACGCGAGCACGGCCGATGACGCGGCCTTCGCGCTCCTCGAGCGGCTCGCAAGCGCGCCGGGGGTGGTCGCGATCGGCGAAACCGGCCTCGACTTCCACTACAACTTCTCGCCGCCCGCGGCGCAGCGCGCGGCCTTCGCACGCACCGTCTCGCTCGCGCGGGCCGTCGGCCTGCCGCTGGTCGTGCACGTGCGCGAGGCGCACGTCGAGGCAGCCGAGCTCCTCGGCGCCGAGGACGCTGCAGCGGTGGGCGGCGTCATCCACTGCTTCACCGGCGGACGCGACGACGCGCGGCGCTACCTGGACCTCGGCTTCTACATCTCCGTGGCCGGCATCGTCACCTTCAAGAACGCCGACGCGCTGCGCGCCGCGGTCCGCGCCGTGCCCCGCGACCGCCTGCTGGTCGAGACCGACGCGCCCTACCTGGCCCCGGTGCCGCACCGCGGCCGGCGCAACGAGCCCGCCCACGTGCGCGTGGTGGCCGAGGCGGTCGCGGCGGTGCGCGGCGAGCCGTTCGCGGCGGTCGCGGAGGCGACCACGGCGAACGCCTACCGTCTCTTCCGGCTCGCGCGCTGAGCCCCGCTCAGTAGGTGGGACGGGTGGGCCCGCCCCCGCCGCCTCCCAACACCGTGAACTCGTACTCGATCCCGACCCTCAGGATCACGGGGTCGCTCGCGCGCGTCAAGCCGAAGCCCGGCCCGGCGACGAACTTGAGCCCGCGCGCGAGCAGGCCGTAGAGCACCGGGAACACGTAGTGCTCCTGCTCGCGGGAGGCCTCCGGGCGGCGGATCTGCCCGACATCCCCGAAGAATTCGATGCCCGGGACGAAGTTCGGCGAGAGCCGGTAGTACACGCGCGCCCCGTAGTTGAACTCGAGGGTCCGGCGCTCCTCGCTCACGGTGGGCAGCTCGAAGCTGGGGTTCAGATCGATGGAGAATCGCCCGAAGTCGCGCGACACGATGGGCCGGAACTCGAGCTCGAGATCCGACTCGCCCCGGTGAGGCATCTCCGCCTCGATGTACCAGCCGAGGTCGAGCGGAAAGCGTCCCTTCTCGAAAAGGCCACCGCGCGCCCGCACCCGCGAGCCCGCGTACTCGAGCTCGTCGCCGTTCAGGCGTTCGAGGTCGGTATAGGCCGCCACGTCGATCTTGTCGGTGAGGCCGTAGTTGTACTCGACGGTGGTGCGCAGGAGCCGGTGGCGGCGCGGCTCCTCGCCCTCCGCCTCCTCTTCGTTCGGGCGGCGTCCCTGGGCGACGAAGGTGGTCAGGTTCTCCACCTCGTGCAGGCCCTGCCCTTCGGTGGTCGCCGGGTAGACCTCGAGCTCGAAGAAGTTGAGGGCGGACGCCGGCACGGCCGCCGACAGCAGGCTGGCGACCGTGACGAAAATGAATGTCGTCCTCATCTCATCACGGCGCGCGCGCCCGGGGGCATGGGGAAGCGAGCGACTCAGGCCGCCGAACGCGCCGGCCCCCGCTCCGACGCGCCGCGCGCCGCCACGTCGGCGCGGTGCAGCGCCCAGCCCATGGCGGGCAGGTAGGTCGAGAAGGCGAGCACCTCGAGGAGCGAGGGACGGGAGCGGTACCCGATCAGGGCGCCGAGGAGCGCGCCGAGCACGCTGTCGTCGCGCAGGAGCCAGGCCGTGTTCCAGACCTGCGGCTCGATGGGAGGAAGGTAGCCGTGGCCGATCAGCTTGTTCACCCCCGCGGTGAGGAGGCCGGCCGCCACCAGCAGGAGGAGGATGCCGGTCACGCGGAAGAAGGTCTGCAGGTTCAAGAAGGCGAAGCCGCGGAAGAAGAGCCAGGCGGTGGCCGCCGCGAGCGCGGCGCCGGCAGCGCCCGCGGCAAGCAGCGCCGGGGCGCTCGCGTCGGCGCGTTGCACGACGACGCCCCACAGGAAGAGTACGGCCTCCACGCCCTCGCGGAAGACAGCGGCGAAGGCGATGGCGGCGAGCCCGACCAGCCGCCCGGTGGCGAGCGCGCGATCGGCGCGGCGCCGGAGATCGCCGCCGATCTGGCGCGCGTTCCGATGCATCCACACCACCATCCAGCTGAGCACGCCCACGGCGAGCAGCAGGACGCCCGCCTGCAGCACCTCCTGCGCGTCGGGGCCGAGGCGGGCGGCGGCCCCGTTCGACGCCACCCCCATCGCGACCGCGGCGACCACCGCCCCGAGCGCGCCCGCCCACACGTAGCGCATCCCCGCGCGCTCGCCGCTGCGCGCCAGGTAGGTGAGCAGGATGCCGACGATGAGCGCCGCCTCGAGCGACTCGCGCCACATGATGAGCAGCGTCTCGATCACCGCCGGCTCACTTCACCACCAGCGCGCCGCGCCGCTCCTGGTGGAAGTCGTCGAAGAACTCGTAGCGCCCGGGCGAGAGCCCCGAAACGTAGACCGCGACCGTCCGCCCGGGCGGCACCACGCGCTCGCGGTTCAGCTCGAAGCTCTCGAACTCGATCGCGACCGCGGTCTGGTTCGTGACCTCGAGGCGCAGGCGCTCGCCCGCCGCCGCCTCGATCTCGGGGGGCGTGAAGCCGTGCTCGGCGACGGCCAGCGCGATGGATCGCTCCTCGGCGCCCGCCGTCGCGCCGAGCGCCAGGAGGAGGCCGAGCGCGAGAGCGCTCATGCCGCGCGCGGCGGAGGCCGCGCGGGAGTTCCTTCGGGGGCATCGGAGCAGCGCAGCGCGCGAGCAGCGGACGGGCCCCCGGATGCGTTGGAGGAGGCCGAGCGCAACGAGCAGGGGACGGGGCGGTCGCATGGCCGTGCCTAGTTGAAAACGGCTTTCAATTTCACACGCCCGACGGGGGGGTGTCAAGGCCGGCGAGCAACACGACCGCCGCTGTCGCCCGCATCAGACGCGGTGTACGCCGTGCTCGGGGCGGGCCGGGCGCCGCCGGCCCTCGCGGCACTCGGCGCAGATGCCGTAGAGCTCCATGCGGTGGCGTCCCACCACGAAGCCGAGGAAGCGCCCGATGCGGTCCTGGAGGCGCTCCAGCTCCTGGCTCGCGAACTCGACGATCTTGCCGCAGCGCTCGCAGATGATGTGGTCGTGGTGCTGGCTCTCGGCCTCGACCGGCTCGAAGCGCGCCTGGCCGTCGTCGAAGTGGCGCTCGGCGGCGAGCCCGACCTCCTTGAGCAGCTTGAGTGTGCGGTAGACGGTGGCGTAGCCGACGCGCGGGTTCACCTTCTTGACCGCCGTGTAGAGTTCCTCGATCGAGAGGTGCCCCGCGGCCCCGAAAAACACGCGGGCAATGTCGTCCCGCTGCGAGGTCGATTTGAGCCCCCGCTCGCGCAGCGCCTGCTCGAACTGCCGCATCCGCGCGCGCACCGGCATGGCGGCGGCGCTCAGCCGGCGGCGCGCGCGCGACGCTCGAGGAGCCGGCGGGCGGCCGGCGTCAGGTAGAGGGTCTCCACGTCGCGCCCCGCGAGCGCGTCCACCAGCACCTGGACCCGCTCGTCGGGGGGCAGGTTGCGATCGAGGAAGACGACGTCGTCGCCCCGCACCCGGCAGGCGCCACTGCGCACGCGGTAGCCGACCTCGCGCAGCAGGGTCTCCTCGCGCACCTGCATGCCGAGGCGGCGGGCCACCTCCTTCAGCTCCTCGCACAGGGCCTCGTCGCGGCGGCTCATGGCGGCCTCCGTCTTAACGGACCGCCGGCCGTTTGCAAAGGCCGGCCTTGCACCCGCGCGCGGGCGGGTGTTAGAGGCGGCCAGGGCGTCCCGCCATGATCAAGACAATCCTGGTCGCGCTCGACGGCTCCGAGCACGCGGACGCCGCCCTCCAGTACGCCCTCTGGCTGGCCGAGCGCGTGCGCGCCACGGTTGTCGGCCTGCACGTCATCGACGTGGTCTCGATCGAGGGCTCCTTCCTGCACGACATCTCCGGCTCGCTCGGCTTCGAGCCCTACCTCGACTTCTCGGCCAAGATGCGCGAGGCGCTGCGCGAGCGCGGCGGTGTGCTGCTGGAGACGTTCATCAAGCGCTGCGCCGGGCGCGGCGTGCCCTGCGACACCACGCTCGCCACCGGCATCGTCGCCAACGAGATCTGCGACCAGGCGCGCGTCGCCGACCTGGTAGTGATCGGCCATCGCGGCGTGAACGAGCAGTTCTCGACCGGGCTGCTGGGCTCGACCACGGAGTCGGTGGCCCGCAAGTCGCCGAAGCCCGTGTTCGTGTCGCCCATGCGCTTCAAGGAGATCAGCCGCCCGCTCCTCGCCTATGACGGCTCGCAGCGCGCGAGCGCCGCGATGCACGCCGCGGCCGAGGTGGCGAGCGCGCTCTCCCTACCGCTCACCGTCATCCACGTGGCGCGCGAGGAGGCGGCCGAGGGCACGCGCGTGCTCGACGAGGCGCGCCGCTACCTCCACTCGTACGGGCTCGCCCTCAGCTGCGAGACGATCCTCGGCCATCCCCACCAGCGCATCGTGGACATCATCCGCGAGCGCAACCACGACTTGCTGTTCATCGGCGCTTACGGGCACTCTCGCATCATCGAGATGGTGCTCGGCAGCACGACCGAGTTCGTGCTGCGCAACAGCCCCTGCCCCGTGTTCCTGGCGCGCTGAGCGACGTCGTCGGTCGCGGCCCGGGGCGCGCGGCTCTCGCTTCAGCGCCCCGCCAGGGGCCGCTAGGTCCCGCTGCCGCCCTGGTCCGAGTCGGGCGGGGGTGGTGGACCGTCGCTGCCGGGGCGGAGGCGGGCGATGCGAGCCTCGAGGGCGCGGATGCTCCGCTCGATGCGCCGCATCTCCTTCTGGAAGGCGGGCAACGCGGTCACGCGCTCGACCGAGCGGCGCACGGTCTCGTCCACCACGTGCTGGAGTTGGCCGAGGCGCTCGGCCACCTGCGTGAGCTCCTGCACGCGGCGGCCGGCCCGCTCGGGCACCGAGCGGATCGCCTCCATGCCGCGATCGACGGTGGCGGAGAGTCCCTGCAGCGCCGCCTCGCCGTGTTGGATGATCTCGCGCAGCACGCGCAGCGACAGGAGGCCGCTCTTCCGCCGCTCCTCCTCGAGGATGATCTGCGCGAAGGTGACGGCGGTCAGGTCCTCGCCGGTGTCGTTTTCGAGGATCCTCACGTCCTCACCGGCCTTCACCCACCGCCCGATCTCGTCGAGCGTCACGTAGCGGCTCTCGCTCGTGTCGTAGAGCTTGCGGTTGCCATAGCGCTTGACGAGTCGGCCCATCGCTCCCTTCCGGCTATCACAGCTCCGCGCGCACGTACAACCTTCGATACAAACATGCATTGACGCCCGCGGAGCCGGCGCGCTATGGCCTCGAAAACGCAGATGGAGCGGTATCTCGCGGCGGCAGTGCAGATGTCCTCCGGTGCGGACCGCCCGGCCAACCTGGCCCGGGCGGAGGCGCTCGTGCGCGAGGCCGCCGGGCGCGGGGCGCGCCTCGTGGTCCTGCCCGAGGTGTTCGCCTGGCGCGGCCCGCGCGCCGAGGAGGCCGCGGTCGCCGAGCCGATTCCCGGGCCCACCACCGAGCGCCTGGCGGCGCTCGCACGCGAGCTCGCGATCCATCTCTCGGCCGGCTCGCTCCTCGAGAAGACGCCCGACGAGCCGCGCGCCTACAACACGAGCTGCCTCTTCGACCCGCACGGCGCGCTCGTGGCCCGCTACCGCAAGCTGCATCTCTTCGACGTCGACCTCCCCGGCCGCGTCTCGGTGCGCGAATCGGCGACGCGCGCGCCCGGTGACGAGGTGGTGGCCGTGCCGACCGGGCTCGGCACGCTCGGACTCTCGGTCTGCTACGACCTGCGCTTCCCGGAGCTCTACCGCCGCCTCGTGCGCGCCGGCGCCGAGGTGCTGCTCGTGCCCTCCGCCTTCACCTTTCCCACCGGCGCCGCCCACTGGGAGGTTCTCTGCCGCGCCCGCGCCACCGAGAACCAGTGCTACCTGATCGCTCCGGACCAGACCGGCACGAGCCCGCACGGCTTCGCCGACTATGGCGAGTCGCTGATCGTCGACCCCTGGGGGCGCGTGCTCGCGCGCGCGAGCGAGGGCGAGGGCGTGATCACGGCCGAGATCGACCGCGCCTACCTGGCGCGCGTGCGCCGCGAGCTGCCCTGCCTGGCGCACGTGCGGCTCGGGGTCTGACCCTGCGGAAGCCCCCCATAGTGCCTTGACTGAAACGTTCAGAATATACTAAACGCACAGTACATCATGGATCGCGTGACGGCGCTCTTCGTCGACGGCATGGGCGCGGCGGCCGCCACCTCCGGCATCCTCTCGCAGCTCCAGGGCCGCATCTTCGCCCTCCTCTACCTGCGGGACGGGCCGGTGGCGCTGGAGGAGATCGCGAGCGAGCTCGAGCAGAGCAAGAGCAACGTCTCGGTCAACATCCGCGGTCTGGTGGACTGGCACCTCGTGCGCCGCACTCGCGTCGGCGGCTCGCGCAAGGATCACTACGAGGCCGCCACCGACTTCTGGCGCGTGCTGCAGGAGATCATGGAGCGCCGCTTCCGCTGGAACGTGCGCCAGGTGCTGGCCGCCGCCGCCGAGGCCGAGCGTGCCGCCGCCGAGAGGGGCCGCGAGGCGCGCCCGTTCGTAGCCGCCCGCCTGGGCGCGCTGCGCGCCTTCTTCGCCGCCATCGACGCAGGCATCGGCGCCTTCACACAGGGGAAACCGCTCGATCCCGAGGTGCTCCGCAACGTGCTCCCGTTGACGGCCGCCCGGGCGCACCAGCGACGGTAGGCATGCAACCCCTGCGCGCCGCGCTCGCCTGCCTGATACCGCTCGAGCGGTCGGCCGCTTACACCTGGGGCTCGACGGCGGCCGAGCGCGCGCGGGCGTTCCCGTGCGACGGCCTCGTGCCCCAGCCGACCGACGCCCTCTTCCGCGCCGTCGACGTCGCGGCGCCGGCGCGCGTCGTCTTCCGGTGGCTCTGCCAGCTGCGCGCGGCGCCCTACAGCTACGACTGGATCGACAACCTCGGCCGCCAGAGCCCGCGGCGGCTCACGCCGGGGCTCGAGCGGCTCGCCGTCGGGCAGCGGGTGATGACGTTCTTCGAGCTGGTCGCGTTCGAGCCGGACCGGCACCTGACGCTGGTCGGGAGAATGCCGGGCCCGGGGGCGATCCTCGGCCGGCTCGCGGCGAGCTACGTCGTCGTCGCGCGCGGCGAGACGAACGCGCGGCTGGTCGTGAAGCTCGTCGTGGGCTACCCCCAGGGGCCCCTCGGCTGGGCGATGCGGGGGCTGCTGCCCTGGGCGGACCTGGCGATGATGCGAAAGCAGCTGCTGACGCTGCAGCGTCTGGCGGAAGCCTCGGCCGCGCACGCTGGGGCAGGCTGAGAGCGCATGATGGCGACCGTCAGCTCCGCATCCCCGGCTTCGCCCGCGCCAGGAGAAAGCCGCGCGCCATCTCCGCCACCACCTCCTGCACGGCGGCGAGCGGGTCGCGCGCGTCGCGGATCGGCCGCCCGAGCACCAGGTAGTCGGCGCCGAGGCGCATCGCCTCCTCGGGCGTCATGATGCGCTTCTGATCGTCCGGCTCCGCGGGTGCGTCGCGCCGCGCCGGGCGCACCCCGGGCGTGACGATCAGGAAGCCGCGCCCGCACTCGCGCCGGATGCGCGCGATCTCGAGCGGCGAGGTGACCACGCCGTCCATGCCCGCCTTGCGCGCGAGGCGGGCCAGGCGCACTACCTGGTGCTCGACCTCGTCGGCCACGCCGACGCGCCGGAGATCGCTCCGGCCGAGGCTCGTCAGCACCGTGACCGCCAGGATCTTCGGCCGCCGGATGGCCTCGCGGCGGCACACGCGCGTCACCTCGGCGTGCGTGCGCTCCATCATCTCGAAGCTGCCCGAGGCGTGGAGATCGAAGAAGCGGACGCCGAGCCGCGCCGCCTCGACGCCGGCGCGCGCCACGGTGTGCGGGATGTCGTGGAACTTGAGGTCGAGGAACACGTCCACCCCGTAGCGGTGGATCATGCGCACGACCTCGGGGCCCGAATGGAGGAAGAGCTGCTTGCCCACCTTGAAGACGCCGACGTCCTTGGCGAGCAGCGCGACCAGGCGCTCGGCCTCGGCGAAGGTCTCGACGTCGAGGGCGAAGATCAGCCGGTGGCGGATGCTGTCGGGCCGGGGTGGGAGGAAGGGCCAGCGGCTGGACATCAGGCGCCCGCGCTAGGGCGCGGGCCCACCAGCGCCGCCGCCCGCGCGGCCGCCTCGGCGACCGGCACCTCGGTCGCCTGCTTGTCACTCCGGCGCTTCAACTCGACCGCGCCGCGCGCGAGCGCGCGCGGCCCGACCGTCAGCCGGACGGGGAGGCCGATCAGGTCGGCGTCCTTGAACTTGACCCCCGGCCGCTCGTCGCGGTCGTCGAGGAGCGTGTCGACGCCCGCCGCCTCCAGCTCGGCGGCGAGCCGTTCGGCGGTCTCGCCGAGCTGCGCGTCGGCCGCGGCGAGGGGCACGACCAGCGCGCCGTAGGGCGCGAGCGGCGTCGGCCAGATGATGCCCCCGTCGTCGTGGTGCTGCTCGATCGCGGCGGCGATGGTGCGGGTGATGCCGATGCCGTAGCAGCCCATCTCGATCGGCCGCTGTGTGCCCGCCGCGTCGAGGAACGTGGCGCCCATCGCCTCGCTGTACTTCGTGCCGAGCAGGAAGACCTGCCCCACCTCGATGCCGCGGTGCTCGGCGAAGATGCCGCCCTCGCAGCGCGGGCAGCGGTCGCCGCCGCGTGCCTGCCGCAGGTCGGCGAAGGCGAGGTTCGGCACGTCGCGCTCGAGGTCCAGGTTGACGACGTGCTCGTCGGCGCGGTTGGCCCCGCTCACCGCGCCGCGCATGCCGCGCAGCGAGGCGTCGGCCAGGATGCGCACGCCGAGCCCGACCGGGCCCGCGAAGCCGACCGGCGCCCCGGTGGCGCGCGTCACCGCGCCCTCGTCGGCGAGCGCGACCGGCTCGCCGCCGAGCGCGGCCTGTACCTTGGTCTCCGACGCCTCGTGGTCACCGCGCACCAGGACCGCGACCGTCGCGTCCCCCGCGGTCCGGTAGACGAGCGTCTTCACGAAGCGCTCGGGCGGGAGCCCGAGGAACGCGCTCACCTCCTCCACGGTGCGCTTGCCCGGGGTTGCGACCCGCTCGAGCGTCCCGCCGGCGCCGCCGGCCGGGGCGGCGAGCGGGCGCACCTCCGCCTTCTCGACGTTGGCCGCGTAGCCGCAGCGGTCGCAGGAGACGATCGCGTCCTCGCCCGAGGAGGCCAGCACCTGGAACTCGTGCGACAGCGAGCCGCCGATGGTGCCCGTGCCGGCCTCGACCGGACGGAAGGTGAGCCCGCAGCGCTCGAAGATGCGCCCATAGGTGTCGAACATGTTCCGGTACTCGCGCCGCGCGTCCTCGACGTCCACGTGGAACGAGTACGCGTCCTTCATGAGGAACTCGCGCCCCCGCATGAGGCCGAAGCGCGGCCGGACCTCGTCCCGGAACTTCACCTGGATCTGATAGAGGTTCTTCGGCAGATCACGGTAGGAGCGGACTTCTCTCCGTATCAGATCCGTGACCACCTCCTCGTGGGTCGGGCCGAAGCAGAAGTCGCGGTCGTAGCGGTCCTTGAGCCGCAGGAGCTCGCGTCCGTACTGCTCCCAGCGCCCGCTCTCCCGCCAGAGCTCGGCCGGGATGACCGCCGGCATCAGGATCTCCTGCGCGCCGGCGCGGTCCATTTCATCTCTCACGATATTTTCGAAGCGACGCACGGCGCGGAGCCCGAGCGGCAGGAGATCGTAGATGCCGCGCGCCACCTGTCGCATCATGCCCGCGCGCACGAGCAGCTTGTGGCTCACCACCTCGGCGTCGGCCGGATCCTCCCGCAGCGTCGGGACGAGGAGGCGGGAGAGGCGCGTCACTTGCCGGCCGCGTGGTGCTCGTCGAGCGACTGCAGGGCGAGCCCGCCGTGGCTCCAGGCCGCGCCGGCCGCCATCGCCATGGCGACGAAGGTCGTCTCCGCGATCTCCTGGTCCGAGGCGCCCGCCTTGGTGGCCCGCGCCGTGTGCGCGTCGATGCACCACGGGCACTGGGTGATCTGCGCGATGCCGAGCGCGATCAGCTCCTTCGTCTTGACCGGCATCGCGCCCTCGGCGAACGCCTTGCCGTCGAACTCGAGGAACGCCCGGTACGCCTCGGGCGCCAGCTCCCGCATCCGCTTGAACTGCTTCCTCACGTCGACGCCGTGGAACACCATGGCTGCGCTCCTTTCCTGGAACGGACGGCCCCTCTTTACACTACCACGCGAGCGGTTGCAGCCCGTCCGCGCCCGTCCCTATAGTTGCGCGCCGTGAAGGCGATCGCCGTGCACGGCGGCGCGGGACGCGAGGGGGCGGAGGAGCGGGCGCCGCGCCGGGCCGGCGTCGCGCGGGCCGTCGAGGTGGGGTGGGAGGTGCTCGCGCGCGGCGGGAGCGCGCTCGAGGCGGTCATCGAGGCCGTCGTCGTGCTCGAGGACGACCCGCACTTCAACGCCGGTCTCGGCTCGGTGCTGACCGTGGAAGGGACGCTCGAGATGGATGCCTCGGTCATGGCGGGCGAGACGCTCGCCGCCGGGGCGGTGGGCGCGGTCGCCGGCGTCGCGAACCCGGTCCGGCTCGCGCGCGCGGTGCTCGCCGAGAGCTCGGAAGTACTGCTCGTGGGCGAGGCCGCCGCCGCGCTCGCCGAGCGCCACGGGCTCCCGCGCTGCCCGCCCGAGGCCCTGGTGACCGAGGAGGCGCGCCGCCGCTGGCGCGAGCGCCGGCCGCCGACGGGCGAGACCGTGGGG
>JBKPBB010000041.1:0-2639 GCA_046744245.1 Thermodesulfobacteriota bacterium | reverse complement strand
GACCTGATGCCGGCGGCGGCGGTGCTCGCGGACTTCGTGCTCGCCCGCACCGGTGCGGCGGAGCTGATGGCGTGCGCCTGGGCGCTCCGCGAAGGCGTGCTGCTCGACCTCGCCGGCGTGCGCCGGGACCCGGTGGCGGGCGCCGAGCGCGACCGCCGGCGCGCGGTGGAGGCCCTGGCTGGGCGCTTCGCCGGGGCGAACCCCCACGGGCGGCACGTGGCCCGCCTCGCGCTCGCGCTCTTCGACGGCACGGCCGCGGCGCTCGGCCTGCCCGCGAGGGCGCGCGAGCTCCTCCACCACGCCGCCCTCCTGCACGACATCGGACACGCGATCGACCACAACCGCCACCATCACCACTCGTGCTATCTCATCCGCAACGTGGAGCTCGTCGCCTTCGATCCGCTCGAGATCGAGATCATCGCGCAGGTGGTGCGCGGCCACCGCAAGCAGGTCCCGAAGCTCGCCGACCCCGAGGTCCAGGCGCTGCCCCGGGCGGCTCGCCGCATGGTGCGCGGGCTCGCCGCCCTGCTGCGCACGGCCGACGCGCTCGACCGCACGCACTTCAGCGCCGTCCGGCGGCTCCGCGTCGCGCTCTCGACCGCCCGCCTGGTGATCGAGATCGAGGCCGACGCCGAGGAGGCCGAGCTCGAGCTGTGGGCGGCGGAGCGCCGTGCGGACCTGCTCGCGCGGCTGCTCGACCGGCCGGTCGTGCTGCGCCGCACGCGCCACCGCGCGGCGGCGCTTCCCCAACTGCGTGCGAGCGGAGCGTCATGATCCGCGTGCGTGGCCGCCCGAGCGCGCTCACCGAGCCGCATCCCTATCCGGGCCGGCTCATCACGGTGGAGGGGATCGACGGCTCGGGGAAGTCGACCCAGCTCCTCCTCCTCGACCGCTGGCTCACGGCGCGTGGCTTCCCGGTGCGCTTCACCGAGTGGAATTCTTCGCGTCTCGTCCGACGGGCCGTGAAGCGGGGGAAGAAGAAGGACCTGCTCACGCCCACCACCTTCAGCCTCCTCCACGCCGTCGACTTCGCCGATCGGCTCACCTACCAGATCGTGCCGCCGCTCAAGGCCGGCATGATCGTGCTCGCCGACCGCTACGTCTACACCGCCTTCAGCCGCGACGTGGCGCGCGGCGTCCATCCGGCGTGGGTGCGCGCGGTCTACAGCTTCGCGCCCCGGCCCGACCTCGCGCTCTACTTCCGCGTGCCGATCGAGGTCTCGCTCGACCGCCTGCTCGGCGGGCGGGCGAAGCTCAAGTACCACGAGGCGGGCATGGACCTCGGCCTGGCGCCCGATCCGGCGCAGAGCTTCCGCATCTTCCAGAGCCGCGTCCTCGACATCTACGATCGCCTGGCCGAGGAGTTCGAGCTGCGCGTGATCGACGCGACCGGCGACATCCCGACCCAGCAGAAGGTGGTCCGGCGCATGGTGCAGGAGGTGCTGCGCGGCTACGCGCGGCCGCCCGCGGTGGGGAGGGGCAATGGCGCGCGGGGCTAGGCGCGGCAAGCACTGGTACGGCGACGGCCTTCCCTACTTGAAGACGGGGCCGCTCCCCGGACACCTGATCGTCATCGAGGGCACCGACGGCGTGGGGCGCTCGACCCAGATCGAGCTGCTCCGTCCCTGGCTCGAGCTCGAGGGCTACGCCGTCAGCAACACGGGCTGGACGCGCTCGCCGCTTCTCTCCGACACCATCAACGAGGCGAAGGCCGGGCACGAGCTGACCGTCGTCACCTTCAGCCTGCTCTACGCCGCCGACTTCGCCGACCGCCTCGAGCACCAGATCATCCCCGCGCTGCGCGCCGGCTTCATCGTGATCGCGGACCGCTACATGTACACCGCCTTCGCGCGCAACACGGTGATGGGAGCCGACCCGCACTGGACCCGCCAGCTCTTCGGGTGCGCGCTCATGCCCGACCTGGTCCTCTACCTCGAGATCGACGTCGACGGGCTCGTGCCCCGTGTCGTGCAGGGCAAGGGCATGGATTACTGGGAGTCCGGCATGCATCTGGCACTCGGCAACGACATCTTCGAGTCCTTCCAGCGCTACCAGCGGCGCCTCATCGAGGAGTACAACGTACTCGCCAGGGAGTTCGCCTTCGTGAGCATCGATGCGCGCCGATCGATCGATGCCATCCAGGGCGAGCTGCGCGAGCACGTGGCCGCCTACCTCGCCGGGGCGCGCCGCGCGCCATCGTCCCTGGGCAGCGACCAGACCGCGAACCATCGCGTGCGCCGCGGCGGCTGAGATGACCGCGCTCCGCGTGCCCCAGCGGGTGGGACTCGTCCTCTCGCCGGACGACGGCGCAGCCGTCGCCGCCCGGGTCGTGGTCCGCTTTCATCTGCGCGCCTTCGTGCGCGTCGAGCCGGCTGCGCGGGCCGGCGAGGTCGAGCCGGTGCACCAGCTGCGGGTTGCCACGCGCCGGCTGCGCGCGGCGCTCCGCCTCTTCGCCCCCCTCCTGCCCGCACGCTTCGCCGCCGCGGCGCACCGCGACCTCGCCTGGCTCGCGACCGCGATCGGCGCCGTGCGCGACCTCGACGTCCTCGGCGAGACGCTGCGCAAGCAGGCGGCGCGGCTCGACCCGGAGCTGCGCCGGGAGGTCGGCCCGCTCGGCGTCGCGCTGCACGAGCAACACG
>JBKPBB010000391.1:0-10741 GCA_046744245.1 Thermodesulfobacteriota bacterium | reverse complement strand
GTCTCGTGGGCTCGGAGATGTGTATAAGAGACAGGCGCCGAGGACGCCGAAGACGGCGGGCGCCACGACGAAGGAGAAGCACGCGATCTCGCCCACCCAGAGCGCGAGGGCGAGGAGGTAGAGGACGCGAAGGAGCCCGATCACTGGAGGTAGCGCGGGCGCGCCGTACCCGGCAGCGGCCGGCGCCCCGCGAAGCCATCCTCGATCCGGTGCCAGAAGGCGACCTCGGGCTCCCCGAACTGCCAGCAGAGGTAGACGATCTCGCCGTCCAGCTCCGCGGGGAAGTCGACCAGGCCGAGCTGCACGTCCTTCAGGTGCGCGCCGCTCGCCTCGATCTCCGCGACGATCCCATCGAGCTCCTCCACCAGCGCGCGCGCCGCCGGCCGGTGCCGCAAGAGCTCCTCCGTCGCGAGGGTCGCGAGCTCCACGCCCGTCTCGCGCGCCAGGCCGCTCATCTCCTCGTGCAGCCTGAGCGCCCCGCGCTGCAGGCGCTCCATCAGGACGTGGAGGCGCGGCACGATCGCGTTCACTTCCGCGAGGTGGAACGTCTTTTCGGGTCGCACGCCGGACGGGATGCTAGCGGCTTCGCTCCAGAGTGTCGAGGCCGCGCGCGCCCACGGGCGCGGAGACCCTTGTGCGTCCGGGACCCCTGGGTTACATTCGAGGCCCGTCCCCCAGGAGCGCGTTCATGGTCGTGGTTTGCCGACAGCGTGGGCCCGTCGCCCCGCGCGCGATGATCGTGGTGGAGGTATAGGCATGGCGGAGGACGATCCGAGCCGCGAATCCCCGGGCCTCGGCCCCGAAGGGGGCCAGCGTTTCTTCGGCTTCGACGAGGACATCAGCGGCGTCGCGGTGCCGGCCGAGCTGCCCATCCTGCCGCTGCGCGGGGTGGTGATCTTCCCCTCGGCCATCGTGCCGCTGCTCATCTCGCGCGGCGCCTCGCTCAGGTTGGTCGAGGAGTGCCTCGCCGGCGACCGCATGCTCGGCCTCGCGGCGCAGAAGAACGCCGAGGAGGAGTCGCCCGCGCCCGAGGGCCTCTACTCGCGGGGCACCGCCGGCCGCATCTTGAAGATGCTCAAGTACCCGGACCAGAGCGTGCGCATCCTGGTGCAGGGCCTCCGACGCATCGAGATCGTGGCGTTCACGCGGCGCGAGCCCTACTTCCGAGCCCGCATCCGCCACCTGCAGGACAGCTTCGAGCCCTCCAAGGACCTGGACGCCGTGCAGGCGCACATGGTCAACCAGTTCGCCAAGTTCGTCTCCATGATCCCCTACCTGCCCGACGAGCTGCAGGTGGTGGTGATGAACATCAAGGACCCGGGCAAGGTGACCGACCTGATCGCCTCGAACCTGAACATCTCGCTCGAGGAGAAGCAGGACCTACTCTCCACGCTCGACGTGCGGGCGCGGCTCGAGAAGCTCTCGACCATCTTGAACCGCGAGATCGAGCTGCTCGAGCTCGGGCACAAGATCCAGTCGCAGGTGCAGTCCGAGCTCAACAAGAATCAGAAGGAGTTCTACCTCCGCCAGCAGCTGAAGGCGATCCAGAAGGAGCTCGGCGAGGGCGACGGCAAGTCGGCCGAGGTCGAGGAGCTGCGCCGGCGCGTCGAGGAGGCGAAGATGCCGCCCGAGGCGCTCAAGGCGGCCGAGCACGAGCTCGAGCGCCTGCGCATGATCCCGCCCGAGTCGGCCGAGCACACGGTGGTGCGCACCTATCTCGAGTGGCTGGTGTCGCTACCCTGGTCGGTGTCGACCGAGGACAACCTCGACCTCCACCACGCGCGCCAGGTCCTCGACGAGGACCACTTCGACCTCGAGAAGATCAAGGACCGCATCCTCGAGTACCTGGCCGTGCGCCAGCTCCGGAAGGACCCGAAGAGCCCCATCCTCTGCTTCGTCGGGCCGCCCGGGGTGGGGAAGACCTCGCTCGGCAAGTCGATCGCACGCGCCATGGGCCGCAAGTTCGTCCGCCTGTCGCTGGGCGGCATCCGCGACGAGGCGGAGATCCGCGGGCACCGCCGGACGTACATCGGCGCCCTCCCGGGCCGCATCATCCAGAACATCAAGAACGCGGGCTCCAACAACCCGCTCTTCATGCTCGACGAGATCGACAAGCTCGGCATGGACTTCCGGGGCGACCCGGCCTCGGCGCTCCTCGAAGTGCTCGATCCCGAGCAGAACAACAGCTTCCAGGACCACTACCTCGACGTCCCCTTCGACCTGCAGCGGGTCATGTTCGTCACCACGGCGAACGTGCTCGACCCGATCCCGCCCGCGCTCCGCGACCGCATGGAGGTGATCGAGCTGGCGGGCTACACCGAGGAGGAGAAGCTCGAGATCGCCCGCCGGCACCTGATCCCGAAGCAGCTCCGGGAGAACGGCCTGCGGGAAGAGAACCTCCGTTTCGAGGACGACGCCCTCGTGCACATCATCCGCGCCCACACGCGCGAGGCGGGGCTGCGCAACCTCGAGCGCGAGATCGGACGCGTGTGCCGGAAGGTCGCGCGCGGCATCACCGAGGGGCGCACCGAGCCGGTCGTGTGCACGGTCGAGAAGGTGCGCGAGTACCTCGGCCCCGACAAGTTCTTCTCCGAGGTCGCCGAGCGCACCGAGGAGCCGGGCGTGGCGGTGGGGCTCGCCTGGACGCCAAACGGCGGCGACATCCTGTTCGTCGAGTCGACCCGCATGGCGGGCAAGAAGAACCTGACCCTCACCGGTCACCTGGGCGAGGTCATGAAGGAGTCGGCGCAGGCGGCGCTCAGCTACGTGCGCTCGCGCGCGAGCCGCCTCGGCATCGCGCCCGACTTCTTCGAGAACACCGACGTCCACATCCACGTCCCGCACGGCGCCATCCCGAAGGACGGGCCGTCGGCCGGCGTCACCATCGTCACCTCGCTCGCCTCGCTGCTCACGGGTCGCCACGTGCGCCCGAACGTCGCCATGACGGGCGAGATCACGCTGCGCGGCAAGGTCGAGCCGGTGGGCGGCATCAAGGAGAAGGTGCTGGCGGCCAAGCGCGCCGGCATCGAGACGGTCATCCTCCCGCGGCGCAACGAGAAGGACCTCGAGGACGTCCCCGAGCCGGTGCGGCGCGCCATGCGCTTCGTCTTCGTGGACACGGTGGACGAGGTGCTCGAGCACGCGCTCGAGCCGGCGCAGGCCGAGCGCGAGCGGCGCGACCGCGAGCAGCGCGCCGCCACGGCCTGAGCGGCCGTCGAGGGACCGATGCGCGTCGTGATGCTCTCGCCCGAGGTCTACCCGTACGCCAAGACGGGGGGGCTCGCCGACGTGCTGGCCGCGCTGCCGGGCGCGCTGGCCGCCGCCGGCGTCGAGGTGACGGTGTGCATGCCGGGATACCGCCCCGCGCTGCGCGCCGCCGGCGCGCTCGCGCCCGGCACGCGCCTCTACGCGCCGATCGGGAGCCGCATGGAGCCGGCCGAGATAGTTTGCGCGCCCGGGGCGTCCGTCCCCACCGTGCTGGTGCGCGCCGACCAGTACTTCGACCGCGACGGCCTCTACGGGGAGGGCGGGCGCGACTGGCCCGACAACGCCGAGCGCTTCGCCTTCTTCTGCCGCGCCGCGCTCGAGTGGCTGCGTGCCGAGGGCGAGCCGCCCGACGTGCTGCACGTCCACGAGTGGCAGGCCGCGCTCGCACCCGCCTTCCTGCGCGGGACCGCCGAGCTCTACCCCGAGCTCGCGCGCGTGCGCACGGTCCTCACCCTCCACAACCTCGCCTACCAGGGCCGCTTCCCGCCCGAGTGCTGGCCCCTCCTCAACCTCGACGCCCGCTACTTCGTGCCCGAGTTCCTCGAGTTCCACGGTGAGATCAACTTTCTGAAGGCCGGCATCGTCTTCGCCGACGCGCTCACCACGGTGAGCCCGCGCTACGCCGGCGAGATCCAGACGCCCGCGTTCGGCGAGGGCCTCGACGGCGTGCTGCGCGCCCGCCACGCGGCGCTCCGCGGCATCCTGAACGGGATCGACGACGCCGTCTGGAATCCGGCCACCGACCCGCACCTGCCGGCGCGCTACCGCGCGGGCGACCTGGCCGGCAAGGTCCGCTGCAAGCGGGCGCTCCAGGCCGAGCTCGGGCTCGCGGTGCGCGACGACGCACCACTCCTGGGCATCGTCTCCCGCCTGGCCGAGCAGAAGGGGTTCGACCTCCTCGCCGCGGCCCTGCCCCGCGCGCTCGAGCCCTCGGACGCCGAGCTCGCGGTGCTGGGCAGCGGCGAGGAGCGCTACGAGCGGTGGCTCCGCGAGCTGGTGGCCCGCTTCCCGGGGCGCGTCGGGGCGCGCGTCGGCTTCGACGAGGGACTCGCGCACCGCATCGAGGCGGGGGCGGACCTCTTCTTGATGCCGTCGCGCTTCGAGCCCTGCGGCCTGAACCAGCTCTACAGCCTGCGCTATGGGACCGTGCCCATCGTGCACGCGACCGGGGGCCTCGACGACAGCGTGGTGGAGTTCGATCCGGCGACCGGCGCGGGCACGGGCTTCAAGTTCAGCCCCTACACGCCCGACGCCTTCCTGGCCGCGCTCGCGCGCGCGCTCGGCACCCGCCGCGACCCCGCGCTCTGGGCCCGCCTGATCGCCAACGGCATGGCGCAGGACTTCTCGTGGAGCCGGGCCGCGGCCGAGTATCGGGCGCTCTACGAGACGCTGGTCGGCGGCCGCACCGCGTAGCGGTCCGCGAGGGCAGCGGGGCCCCGTCAGCCGACCAGCCAGCGCGCGAGAGCGAGGACCACGCCGACGAGGCCACCCACCACCGCTCCGTTGAGGCGAATGAACTGGAGGTCGGCGCCGACGCGTTCCTCGATCTGTGCCACCAGCCTGCCCGTCTCGAGCGCTTCCAGGTGCTCGCGAACGGTCCGCCCGATCTCGTGATGGTAGCGGCGGAGCAGCTCGTCAGCCGTCCGCCGCACCCACTGGTCGAAAGCGGCGCGGCGCTCTGGGTCATCGAGCCGGTCGATGGCCGCGGACCGGAGCCAGCTATCGATGAGGGCCGCAAGGGCGCCGTGTGGATCGTCGAGGTCCTGCTCGAGCTGGGCACGGAGGCGCGCGAGCGCGGCGCGCACCAGCGGGCCCGCCTCGAGGCTCTCGACGACCGCGGTCTGCAGCCGGCCAGCGTCGGCGAGCGCCTTCGCATCCCCCTCTTCGAGCCGCTCGGCAAAGCGGAGCAGCGCTCCCTGCACCACTTGGCGGAGAGGGTGCTGCGGGTCTCCCGCCGCCGCACGCAGCTCGGCCGCAGCGTAGCCGCAGGCGGCATCGACCAGTCGCCGCTGCACGAAGCGGCGTCGCAGCACGAAGGGAACGAGCCGCTTTCCGCCTGCGCGCAGCGTGCGCGCCGAGCGGTCGAGCCACCAGTGGAGCTCAGTCGCGGTGCGAGGGCGCTCGGCCAGGTTAGCGAGCGAAAGCGCTACGGTCGCGAAGGCCGTTCCGGCCCCGTCGCTCGTGACCGCGCGGCGAAGCCAGGCGCCCGCCGCGGCATCGACGGGCAACTCCCGGAGCTGGCGCTGGAGCGTTCGCTCGAGGAAGCCGACCGCTTCCGGACCGCTGAGCGTGGGCGTGAGCCCGCGCAGCACGTCGCGCACTGGGGCAGAGACTCGCTCGACGTGCGTCGGGTCGCGAAGCCAATCGACGACCAGGGTGCTGGGCGCGATGCGCGCCAGCCGCGCGCTGATCACGTCGGGGGAGAGCCAGTCCTCCTCGACCATCGTGACGATGCCCTCGATGATCTTCGCCCGCCGGGTCGGAATGATCGCCGTGTGCGGGATCGGGAGACCGAGGGGATGCCGAAAGAGGGCGGTCACTGCGAACCAGTCCGCGAACCCGCCGACCGTCGCTGCCTCGAAACCCGCGGCGACAATGCGGAGCCAGGTCGCGCTGGCGAAGGGTCCGCCCTGGAGGCCCAGGTGGCAAGCGGCCGCGCCGCCGACGGCCACCACGAGAGACACGGTCCCCACGCGGTTGCGGCGCGGTGGCGCGCTGCGGGCTGCGGGGAGCACAGAGGGCGAAATCATTTTACCCCGCTTGCGCAGCGGCAGCGGGAGTCGGATCGGGTCTCCGAGAAAGAAGATCGCCCACTCGACCCGCTTGAGTCGTTTGCGAGCGCGCCGGAGACCGCGCCTCCACTTGCGTGGCAAATCGTGAGGTACACACGCTGCCGCTCCGCCTGCTTCTTGCGCTCAAGGACCTTCAGCTTCTCGTGGATCAGCCCCGTAGCTTCGCTGAGCGCACGTTCGATCTCGCCTGCGTCGTCAAGCAAAAGCTGTGCGCGGCAGTAAACGCGGCCACGGTGACCGTCGTGAGCGGGGGGCGCTAGGCTCCGTAACGGGCGGGCTCGAGCGCGAAGGCCAGGCCCTGGAGCGGCTCGCCGCGCGTGCGGCGCTCGCGGTTCGCGCGCGCGACGTCCCGGAAGAGGGCGAGCGCCGCGCGAGCGTCGAGCGCGGCGGTGTCGACGTCCAAGTGCTCGCCGAAGAGCGCCACGCGCAGCGCCCTTGCCGTCCCCTCATCCCACAGTGACGCGTTCAGCTCGGTGTCGGCGTAGAAGGAGCGGTTCGCCACGTTGGTCGAGCCGACGGTCGCCCACGCGTCGTCGACGAGCGCGGCCTTGGCGTGCACGTAGATGTCCTGGTAGCGCGCGCCGCCGCACCAGGCGGCGAGGCCGGCGAGCGTGAAGCGCGGGTGGCGGGCGAGCGCCTCGAGCTGGGCGAACACCGCGGCCGCGCGCGGATCGCGGCGCGCGGCGCCGATCTCCGGCATGGGGACCGCGGGCACGACGAACACCACCTCGACGCCGCGCCCGAGCGCGGCGTCGAGCGCCGCCAGCACCTCGGGCGCGTGCAGGAACTGGTTCTCCAGGTAGATGGTGCGCCGGGCGGCGCCGACGGCCGCCAGGTACTGCTCGAGGACGCTCCGCTCGCCGCCCTCGATCGGGAACGGCGCGGCACCCGGCGCCGCGGTCGGGTCGCGATAGCGCCTCCCGCGCACGGTGCGGGTGATCTGCACGGTCGTGGCGCCGGCGGGCGGCGACAGCGCGGCGGGGAACGGCAGGCGGCCCGCCCGCTCGGCGTCCGGCCACGCGCCGTCCGGGCGGTCGCGCTCGCTCGCCTCGTTCCAGCGCTGCACGAAGTTGTGGTGCACGTCGGTGGCCGCAGGGCCGCCGAGCTCGAGGTAGAGGTCGTGGATGTTGGCGTAGATGTCGTCGCCGTCGGCGGAGCCCGTCGGCGGGTGGCCGGGCGGAACGAGCGAGCCGTGGTCGAGGTTGATGCCGCCGACGAAGGCGACCTCCCCCGGCCGGCCGGCGTCGACGAGCCAGCTCTTCTGATGATGGCAGTAGCGCGGCAGGTGGTCCCAGCGGGCGAGCCAGCGCGTGCCGCGCGCCGCCAGCCAGGCACGCTCCTCCGCGCCGCCGGCGAAGTGCGACGCGCCGGGCAGCAGCCGGCCGAGCTCCGGCTCGCGCCAGAAGAGCGCGCGCACGTCGAGGCCGCGCGCCGCGGCGCGGTCGATGAGATCGAAGAGCGTGCCGCGCGCACCGGGCAGCACGAGGTCGCGCTCGACGAACGCCACCGTCACCCACACGCTCGCGCGCGCGGACTCGACCGCCGCGGCGATGCGGCGGAAGGCGGGCTCGCCGTCGACGAGCGGGCGGACGGCGTTTCCCGGCCGGGGCGGGTAGGCGCCGCTGCGCGCGAACGGGACGGGATCGCTCACCCGCCCTCCACGACCGCGACCAGCTCGCGCGGGTGCGCAATGATCCGCCCCGCCCCCGCCTCGGCGAGCGCCTCGGGCGCGAGCCCCCAGGCGACGCCGCAGAATGCGACTCCGCCCGCGCGCGCGGTGCGCAGGTCGATGCCCGAGTCCCCCACCAGCAGCATGCGCTCGCGCGCCGTTCCGGTGAGCGCCCGGAGCTGCTCCAGGCCGGTGGGATCGGGCTTGCGCACGGGCAGCGAGTCCCCGCCCAGGATCGCGACGAAGCGCGCCGCCAGCCCGAGCCCGGTCAAGATCGCGCGGCTCATCGCCTCGGGCTTGTTGGTGAGCACCGAGCAGGCGACCCCGCGCGCGGCGAGAGCGGCGAGCGCCGCCTCGACGCCCGGGTACGGGCGCGTGGCGTCGAGGAGGTGCGCCGCGTAGTAGGCCATGAACGCCTCGACTCCGGCCTCGAGCCGGTCCTGGTGGTCGGAGCCGAGCGCGCGCTCGACCAGCACGCGCGCGCCGTCGCCCACGTAGCGGTAGAGCGTGGCGGGCGGCAGCTCCGCGAGGCCGAGGCGCCGGAGCACGTGGTTCACGGCCGCGGTCAGATCGGCGCGCGAGTCGATCAGCGTGCCGTCGAGGTCGAAGGCGACGTGCTCGTACACGAGAGCGGCACGCGGGCTCATGGCCCGCCTGCTCCTACACCGCGAACGACGAGCCGCAGCCGCAGGTGTGCGTGGCCTTCGGGTTCGAGAACTGGAAGCCGCCGCCGTGGAGGCGCGAGACGAAGTCGATCTCGGTGCCGGCCAGGTACGCGGCGCTGGCCGGATCGACCAGGACCCGGATCCCATCGTACTCGAGCACCTGGTCCCCCTCTCGCGGGTGCTCGTCGAAGTCGAGCTGGTAGCTGAACCCCGAGCATCCGCCCCCAACCACCGAGACGCGGAGCGCGTGGGCCTCCGAGAACCCCTCCTTCGCCCGCACCTGCTTCACCATCTCGACCGCCCTGGGCGTCAAGACGAGCCGCGCGGTTGGCGTGCCTGCCTCTTCGATCATGCGGGAACGATAGAGGCGGGGTCCCGCAAAGTCAACGCGGTGCGCGCCCGGCTCCCCGCCGGACGGCGGAGCTCGCCGCTCGGTCATGCGTTCCCTCACCCCCGTCTCGCACCAGAAGCTCGGCGTGCGCGACCGGGTCGGGCTCGTGATGTACGCGCTCCGCCACGGCCTCTCCAAGGCGGCGTAGCCGCGCACGCGCAGCCCGGCCGCCCCGTCCCCACCTCGAGCCGCGCGCCGTCGGCGGTGACGGCGATCGCGCCGCAGCGGTCGGTGCGCAGCACGCACGTGCCGCGTGCCCGGTAGCGCGCCTCCACCTCCGGAGAGGGGAGGCGGTAGCGGTTGTCGGCGCCGACCGAGATGACCGCGAGGCGGGGCGCCACCGCGTCGACGAAGCGGGGCGTGCTCGAGGTGCGGCTGCCGTGGTGCGGGACCTTCAGCACCGCCGCCGGCAACCGATCCGGTGCGAGGAGGAGCCGCTCCTCGGCGCGCGCCTCGATGTCCCCGGTCAGGAGCACGGCGGTCGCTCCCTCGTGCACGCGGAGCGTGAGGGACGAGTCGTTGAGCGAGGCGTAGCCGCCGCCGTCCGGCGGGTGCAGGACCTCGGTCGCGCCGGCGAGGGCGGGGAGCGATGCGCCCGTGGCGAGGAGGCGCACCCGGGTCGCGCTCGCCGCGAGCGCCGCCTCGAGGCGCCCCCACTCGACGCCGTCGCCGGGGACGCCCGTCCACCAGAACTCGCGCGGGCGGAAGTGCGCGAGCAGGTACGGCAGGCCGCCCGAGTGGTCGGGGTGCGCGTGGGTCATGACGAGCGCGTCGACGCGGAGGATCTTGCGCGTCCAGAGGAAGGGCCCGACCACCGCCGCCCCGGTGTCGAAGTCGCCGCCCGGGAAGCCGCCGGCGTCGACCACCAGCACGGGGCCCCCGGGGAGCTCCAGGACCGCGGCATCCCCCTGCCCCACGTCGAGGAAGGTCACGCGCAGGCGCTCGGCCCAGTACCGCTCGCGTACCCACCATGCCGCGTCCGCGACCAGACCCGCGAGCGCCACGATGGCGAGCGCGCGCGCGCCGCGGCGCGGCAGCAGCAGGAGACCCGCGAGGAGCCCGTAGACGAGCGCCAGCTCGAGCAGGCTCGGGATCGGCACGTCGACCGCCGCCCAGGCCGGCTTCGCGAGCGCACGCACCAGGGCGATGCCCGGCCAGAGCACGAGGCCCGCCGTGCGGAAGAGCGCCGCCGCGGCGGGCGGCGCGACGGGCTCCAGGACCGCCCCCACCAGCCCGAGGACCACGACGGCGGAGCCGAAGATCGGGATGGTGAGCGGGTTGGCGACCAGTCCCACCAGCGACACCTGGTGGAAGTGGAAGGCCGTCAGCGGCGCCGTCCCGACCAGCGCGCAGGGGGAGACGAGCGCGGCCGCCGAGAGCCGCGCGCGCCACGACCCCGCCGCCGCGGCGGGCGCGAGCCGCCGCATCCCACACACGATCGCCCCCACGGAGGCGAACGAGAGCTGAAAGGCGATCTCGAGCGGCGTCCCCGGCCAGGCGAGCGCCAGGACGAGCGCCGCGAGCGCGAGCGTGCGGAGCACGTCGACCCGGCGGCCGAGGAGCCCGGCCAGGACGGCGGCCGCGACCATGATCGCGGAGCGCAGGGTGGCGACCCCGAGGCCCGCGAGCGCCGTGTACAGCGCCACCGGCCCGAGGCTCACGAGCGCGGCGAGCCGCTCGACGTCCACGGCGAGCAGCAGCCGCTCGCTGCGCCCGAGGAGCCGGCGCGCGAGCGCAAAGCCGGCCGCCGCGACGAGGCCGACGTGCAGGCCCGAGATGGAGAGCACGTGCACCACGCCGGCGCGCGTGAACGCCTCGCGCAGGTCCGCGTCGATGCCCTCCTCGTCGCCGACGATGAGCGCGCGCAGCACGGCGCCCTCGGGGGGCGGCACGGCCGCGGCCATGGCCGCGGCGAGGCGTTCGCGCCAGCGTTCGAGGCGCGCCCGGAGCCCGTGAG
>JBKPBB010000187.1:0-1933 GCA_046744245.1 Thermodesulfobacteriota bacterium | reverse complement strand
GTGCCGGAGGTGTCGGAGGAGATCACCTCTCTTCACCCGACGACGACCTTCTCACGGACGGCATCCCGCGGTAGAGCGCGCAGACCGTCCCGGCGCCGATCATCGAGAATCAGGGCGATCGCCTCGGCCAAGCTCTGACGTGCCTCGGCTTTCGTGCGTCCCTGTCCGTTTGCCCCAGGGATCTCGGGACAGTAGGCGATGAACCACTTCCCGTCCCGCTCGATGATCGCGGTGAACTCGTTCTTGAGGTGCCGCCTCGGACCTCGACGCTTCATGATGATGGTGTACTCCTTACCGCCGCTTCTGGCTAACGCCCTTGCGGTTCAGCGGCGGCGCGCAGCGCCGGTCCACTCCAGCTGATGGGATGGACTCCTCCCTCTGTGTTCGTGGCGAGCGCGTGTCACACTCGCCACACCGACAACGCTGCAGAAGGAGGAGTCCACATGCCGACGACGATTGCCGTTGACGTTGCCAAGTCCGTCTTCGAGGTCGCACTCTCCAACCGTCCCGGGCGGGTCGTCAAGCGCGCGCGCCTGTCGCGGCCTCAGTTCGCCCGCTTCCTCGCGACGCAACCGCCAGGCACGCTGCTCATGGAAGCCTGTGGGATGGCGCATTTCTGGGGACGGCAGGCCGCGGGGTACGGTCACCACGTCCGGCTCTTGCCGCCGCACGCCGTGCGTCCCTACGTCCCGCGCAACAAGACCGATCGCGCTGACGCGACGGCACTCCTCGAAGCCGCCCGCAACGAGGCTATCCATCCCGTCCCCGTGAAGTCGGTCGCGCAGCAAGCCGTCACCGCGCTTCATCGCGTGCGCTCCACCTGGCTCGCCACCCGGACGGCGCGTCTCAACACGGTCCGCGGCCTCCTGCGCGAGTTCGGCGTCAGTATCCCGCTCGGGGCCCACCACGTCGTCCCGCGTCTCGCCGCCCTGCTGGCCGCCGACACGGATACGATTCCACCGGCCTTGCGCGGCACGCTCACGGTCGTCGCCACCGAGATCCGCGAGCTCACCGACCGCATCGCCGCGGTTGAAGCGCAGCTGAACGCCCTGGCCCCCTCGCTGCCCGCCGTCGCCCAGCTCCGGACCATCCCCGGCATTGGACTGCTCTCCGCTACGGCGCTCGTCGCGTTCGTCGGGGACATCCACCGCTTCCCCTCCGCCCGCCACTTCGCGAGCTACCTCGGCCTCACCGCCCGCGAACATTCCACCGGCCTGCGCCGACGGCTGGGCGCGATCAGCAAGCACGGCGATCCATACCTCCGTATGCTCCTCGTGCACGGGGGCCGAGCGGTCCTCTGGCACGCCAAGCGGGCGGCCGCGCCGGATCGGCTGCGCCGCTGGGCGCTTGAGGTCGAACGCCGGCGCGGACACAACAAGGCGGCCGTCGCGCTCGCCAACAAGCTCGCCCGCCTCGCCTGGGCCGTCTGGACAACCGACACACCGTTCACCACGCACCACCGCGCGACCGTGGCCATGCCGGCGTAGCTGCGGTCTTCCTCTCCCATGCACTGCTCCTCGAGCACGCGATGATGACGGATGGGTCTTCACCGGTGAGGGATCACGCCGATAACCCGCTTGGCCGCCGAGAGGCCGCGCAAACCGATTGGCTCCCTCCCGCGACTTTCCATCATGGCCCGGAGCACACGCACTCCACGACGAGGCCGGAGATACGACTGCAGTCAGACCTCATCGACGCCATCGCGCACTCTCGGAGTGTCTTGCGGGAGGAGTCCAGATAGGCTGGTTAGGTTGCCCATGCCGATTCAACCACGGAGCTCTGGAAATAACGGTCCGAGAACGGGATGCGCCCGCCATGGAAGAAAGCGCCGACGCACCCGTCGCGACGCGAAGAGAATGTCCGCCACGTTCACTGAAAGTAGAGGCGCAAAGCCCGGATACTGCAGCAGGATCCGCTCAAGCCAGGACATGAT